>JAFAMT010000371.1 GCA_019233085.1 Herbaspirillum sp. | reverse complement strand
CCGCGAACCGGCCGCCGCCCTCGAACTGCAACGCCAGAACCTGACGACCGAATCGGTGCCCGCCGCCGGCCGCCGCATCCTGCTGCTGCGCAACGGCAATGTCTCCTCCGACATCACCGACCTGGTCCACCCCAGCGTGGCCGCCGCTGCCTCGCTGGCCGCACGCATCGTCGGCCTGGACATCGCCGGCGTGGACATCGTGGCCGAGGATATCTCCCGCCCGCTGGCTGACCAGGGCGGCGCCATCGTCGAAGTCAATGCCGGCCCGGGCCTGCTGATGCACCTCAAGCCTTCCGACGGTAAGCCGCGTCCGGTGGGCGAAGCCATCGTCGACAACCTGTTCGGCCCGGAAGAAAACGGCCGCATCCCCGTCGTCGGCGTCACCGGCACCCACGGCAAGACCACCATCGCACGCCTGGTGGCACGCATCATCCACCTCTCGGGCAAGCATGTGGGCCTGGCCTGCGGCGAGGGCCTGTATTTCGGCGAACGCCAGATCGAGCGCGGCAATCGCGCCACCTGGGACGCCGCCCACCGCGTGCTACTCAACCGTGCCGTGGAAGCCGCCGTGTTCGAGAACGGCAGCGCCTCCATCCTCTCCGAAGGCCTGGCCTACGACCGCTGCCTGGTCGGCGTGGTCGCCAACATCGATCCCAACGACAGCCTGCCGGAGTACTACATCGAGAACGCCGAGCAGATCGCCACCAAGGTCAAGCGCACGCAAGTCGACGTGGTGCTGCCCGAGGGCGCGGCGGTGCTCAATGCCGACGACCCGCTGGTGGCCGACATGGCCCAGCTGTGCGATGGCGAAGTCATCTTCTTCGGCACCGACCCGGACTCGGCGCTGCTGACCGCTCACCTCAAGGAAGGCGGTCGTGCCGTGTTCCTGCGCGATGGCGACCTGATCCAGGCCGACGGCGAACGCCGGCTCAAGGTCAGCTCGGTGGATGCCATCCCCCTGACCGAGAACGGTGCCGTCGCCTACCAGGTCGAGAACGTGCTGGCCGCCGTGGGCGCCGCCTGGGCGCTGGGCATCTCGCCAGAGGTGATCCGCGCCGGCATCGAACTCTTCGGGACCGAGCAGGCCGAGCAGCAAGGCCTGAAGTTCAAGAGCCAGGCCGCCTGACCCGCCAGCACGGCAGCAGACGACGCAAACAGATTCAAAATCAAGAGACACTCAGGAAAACTTGTCCATGGACGTATCCCGCATTCGCGCCCTGCGCGGCCCCAATCTCTGGAGCAGACACACTGCCATCGAAGCCATCGTTTCCTGCCCCGAGGCAGAACGGGTGGTGGCTGACATGCCCGGTTTCGAGGTGCGCCTGCGCGCCCGCTTCCCGCAGATCGGCTTCCTCGAACCCGATGGCGGCAAGCAGGCCGTCTCGATGGCCCACGCGCTGGCCGCTGCCGCCCTGGCCCTGCAATCGCAGGCCGGCTGCCCGGTCACCTTCAGCCGCACGGTCTCCACCGTCGATACCGGCATCTACCAGGTGGTGGTGGAATACAGCGAAGAGGAAGTCGGCCGCCTGGCCTTCGACCTGGCGTTGGAGCTGTGCCTGGCCGCGCAGGCCGACACCCCGTTCGACCTGACCGCCGCGCTGGCACGCATCCGCGAGCTGGATGAAGACGTACGCCTGGGCCCCTCCACGGCCTCCATCGTCAATGCCGCCGTCAAGCGCGGCATCCCGTTCCGCCGCCTGACCCAGGGCAGCATGGTCCAGTTCGGCTGGGGCAGTCGCCAGAAGCGTATCCAGGCCGCCGAGACCAGCAACACCAGCGCCATTGCCGAGTCGATCGCCCAGGACAAGGACCTCACCAAGATGCTGCTGCACGCAGCCGGTGTGCCGGTCCCCAATGGCCGCGTGGTCACCACCGTGGAAGATGCGCTCAAGGCCGCCGAGGAAATCGGTTCTGCCGTGGTCATCAAGCCACTCGACGGCAACCAGGGCAAGGGCGTGGCCGTCAACGTCAGCACCCCGGAACAGATCACCCGCGCCTTCAACAACGCGGCCCTGATCAGCGATGAAGTCATCGTCGAGCGCTACCTGCCCGGCCACGACTTCCGCCTGCTGGTCATCGGCAAGACCCTGGTGGCAGCGGCCCGCCGCGATCCGCCGCAAGTCATCGGCGATGGCGTGCACACCATCGCCCAACTGATCGACCAGGTCAACGCCGACCCGCTGCGTGGCGATGGCCATGCGACCTCGCTGACCAAGATCCGCCTGGATGACATCGCCCTGTCGGTGCTGAGCGCCCAGAACCTGGACCCCTCGGCCATTCCCGCCCAGGGCGTGCGCGTGGTCCTGCGCAACAATGCCAACCTGTCCACCGGCGGCACCGCCACCGATGTCACCGACGACGTCCACCCCGACGTGGCCGCCCGTGCCATTGCCGCGGCCCAGATGGTGGGCCTGGATATCTGCGGCGTGGACGTGGTCTGCAACTCGGTCCACAAGCCCATGGAAGAGCAAGGCGGCGGCATCGTCGAGGTCAATGCCGCGCCCGGCCTGCGCATGCACCTTTCGCCGTCCTACGGCAAGAGCCGCGACGTCGGCGAAGCCATCATCTCAACCATGTACGCCGACGGCGACGATGGCCGCATCCCCGTGGTGGCGGTAGCCGGCACCAACGGCAAGACCACCACCGTGCGGCTGATCACCCACCTGCTGGCCAAGACCGGCCTGCGCGTGGGCATGACCAATACCGATGGCGTCTACATCGACGGCCAGCGCACCGACACTGGCGACTGCAGCGGCCCGCGCAGCGCGCGCAATGTGCTGTTCCATCCCGATGTCGATGCCGCCGTGCTGGAAACCGCCCGTGGCGGCGTGCTGCGTGAAGGCCTGGGCTTCGATCGTTGCGCCGTGGCCGTGGTCACCAACATCGGCATGGGCGACCACCTGGGCCTGTCCTATATCAGCACCGTGGAAGACCTGGCCGTGGTCAAGCGCGTCATCGTCGAGAACGTCGCGCCGACCGGCACGGCAGTGCTCAATGCGGCCGACCCGATGGTCTCCAAGATGTCCTCCTCCTGCCCCGGTTCGGTGACCTTCTTCGCGCTGGACCCGACCCATCCCATCATGGCCACGCACCGTGCACAGGGCCATCGCATCGTCTACCGCGACGGCGACGCCATCGTGGCGGCGCAAGGCACGTTCGAGAAGCGCCTGAGCCTGGCCGGCATCCCATTGACGCGCAGCGGCGCCATCGGCTTCCAGGTCGAGAACGTGATGGCCTCGGTGGGCGCTGCCTGGGCCCTGGGCCTGGACTGGGAACAGGTCAAGGGTGCGCTGGCCAGCTTCATCAGCGACAGCGGCACCGCACCGGGACGCTTCAACCTGTTCGACTACAAGGGCGCCACCCTGATTGCCGACTATGGTCACAATCCCGATGCCATCCAGGCCCTGATCAAGGCCGTCGACAGCATGCCCGCCAAGCGCCGCTCGGTGGTCATCAGCGGCGCGGGTGATCGCCGCGACGTCGACATCACGCGCCAGACCGAGCTGCTCGGCGACGCCTTCGACGAAGTGGTGCTCTACCAGGACCAGTGCCAGCGTGGCCGCGAAGATGGTGAAGTGATCGCCCTGTTGCGCCAGGGCCTGCAAAAGGCCACCCGCACCAGCGACGTCAAGGAGATCAATGGCGAATTCCTCGCCATCGATACCGCCCTGGCCAGCCTGCAGCACGGCGACCTGTGCCTGATCCTGATCGACCAGGTGGAAGAGGCGCTGGCGCACATCGCCCAGCGCGTACAGGAAAACCCGTAAAACCCGGAAAACCCGTAAAACCCGGAAAACGCCTGATCGTCGCCATCCCGGTGCCTGCCACCGGGATGGGTCCCGGTCTTTTCAGTCGTCCTGCTTGGGGTCCAGATCGGGGAACAAGACCTCGGTAAAACCGAACTGCCGGAAATCGCGGATGCGCATCGGATAGAGGATGCCCTGCAGGTGATCGCACTCATGTTGCACCACGCGGGCATGGAAGCCATCCACGGTGCGGTCGATGGGCTCGCCGTTCTGATCCACTCCCTGATAGCGCAGGCGCGTCCAGCGTGGCACCACGCCGCGCATGCCCGGGACCGACAGGCAGCCCTCCCAGCCCTCCTCTTCTTCATCTGACAGCGGTGTGAGCACCGGATTGATCAGCACCGTCTCCGGCACCGCCGGGGCTTCCGGATAGCGCGGGTTCTGCCCGAAGCCGAAGATCACCAGCTGCAGGTCCACGCCGATCTGCGGCGCGGCCAGCCCGGCGCCATTGACGGCGCGCATGGTCTGGAACATATCGTCCACCAGCAGCGCCAGTTCGGGCGTACCGAAACGGGTCACCGGCTGCGCCTGGCGCAGCAGGCGCGGGTCACCCATCTTGAGAATCTCACGTATGGCCATCTTGTCCTCTCCATTGAAAACGCCCGGATGAACCGGGCGTCGATCTGAACGGCTCTTGCGCGGCGATGCCAAGAGCGTTACGGCACGATCAGCCCTGCTTGCCGGCCACTTCCTTGAGGAAATCGCTGAAGGCCGGACCGGTTTCCGGGTGCTTCATGCCCATGGCGACCATGGCCTTGAGGTAGCCCAGCTTGGAACCGCAATCATAGCGCTGGCCCTGGTAGCGATAGGCCAGCACGGACTCGGCCTGCATCAGCTTGGCAATGCCGTCGGTGAGCTGGATCTCGCCACCGGCGCCACGGGGAATGTTCTGCAGGTAGTCGAAGATGCGGTTGTTGAGCACGTAGCGACCCACCACGGCCAGCGTGGACGGGGCTTCTTCGGGGGCGGGCTTCTCGACGATGGCGTTGACCCGCTCCAGGTTGGGCTGGTAGGGCGTGGCGCTGACGATACCGTATTGCTTGGTATCGCTTTGCGGCACTTCCTGCACGGCCAGCATGCTCATGCCCTCGCGTTCATAGATATCGGTCATCTGCGCCAGCACTGGCTTGACACCCGGGTCGGTATCCATGAAGTCGTCAGCCAGCAGCACCGCGAAGGGCTCCTCGCCCACCACCGGACGCGCGCACAGCACGGCGTGGCCCAGGCCCAGCGGCACCGATTGGCGGATGAAGATGCAGTTGACGTTCTTGGGCACCACGTTCTGGACGATTTCCAGCAGCTTCTTCTTGCCGGCCGCTTCCAGTTCGCTTTCCAGCTCGTAGGCCTTGTCGAAGTGGTCTTCGATGGCGCGCTTGTTGCGGCCTGTGATGAACACCATTTCGGTAATGCCGGCTGCCACCGCTTCTTCGACCGCGTAATGGATCAGCGGCTTATCGACGATGGGCAGCATTTCCTTGGGCTGGGCCTTGGTGGCCGGCAGGAAGCGGCTACCGAGACCGGCGACGGGAAATACGGCTTTCTTGATCTTCTTGATCATCATGACTCCGAGGGAAAATGAAGCT
>JAFAMT010000274.1 GCA_019233085.1 Herbaspirillum sp. | reverse complement strand
CGCATCAGCTGCGAATAGTTGGTGATGGGCATGATGCCGGCGATGACCGGTACCGTCGCGCCCAGCCTGGTGGCCTCGTCGACGAAGCGGAAATAGGCGTCCGCATTGTAGAAGTATTGCGTGATGGCCGAATTGGCGCCGGCCTTGACCTTGCGCGCGTAGTTCTGCACGTCGTCCTGGGGCGAGCGGGCTTGCGGATGCATTTCCGGGTAGGCCGCCACCTCGATGTGGAACCAGTCGCCGGTCTCGGCGCGAACGAACTCGACCAGCTCATTGGCATAGCGGAATTCGCTGGAGGCCTGGTCCAGGGCGCCATAGCCGCTGGGCAGGTCGCCGCGCAGGGCGACCAGGCGCTTGATGCCATTGGCGCGGTAGTCTTCCAGGATGGCGCGCAGGCTGGCGCGCGAGCTGCCGATGCAGGACAGGTGCGGGGCGGCCTGGTGGCCTTCGCCGATGATTTCCAGCACGGTGTCGCGGGTGCCTTGCTGGGTGGAGCCGCCGGCGCCGAAGGTCACCGAGAAATAGCGCGGATCCAGCGCGGCCAGCGTGGCACGGGTGGCGCGCAGCTTTTGCGCACCTTCCGCCGTCTTCGGCGGAAAGAATTCGATACTGAAATTATGCTTGCTCATTGATTCGATCCCGATTTCAGCAACAGCGTCGACAGCGCCCAGGACACCACGCTATAGAGCAGCGCGCCGCCAACAGCAGACCAGAATCCGGCGACATGGAAGCCACCCACCAGTTGCGCCACCACCCAGAACATCAGGCCATTGATGACCAGGATGAACAGGCCCAGCGTCAGTACCGTGACCGGCAGGGTCAACACCACCAGTATCGGGCGCACGATGGTATTGACGAAACCCAGGATCAGCGCGGCCAGCAGGGCCGAGCCGAAGCTGTCGACCTGCACCGAGTGCATCAGGTAGGGAACAGCCAGCAGGGCCAGGGCGTTGATGAGCCAGGTCAGCAGCAAGCGCACGGTGATTCCTTTCGACCCCGTCGGGGTAATGGATAAGACACCTGCGAAGTGCGCGCCGGGCGTGCTTCGCAGGTTGCAACGTCAACGTCGATGCAGGACCGGCCCAGGGCCGGCCTGCGGCAACGATCAGTAACGGTAGTGCTCGGCCTTGTAGGGGCCTTCGACCTTCACGCCGATGTAGGCAGCCTGCTCGGGCGTCAGTTCGCTCAGTTGTGCATTGAGCTTCTTGAGTTGCAGGCGGGCGACCTTCTCGTCCAGGTGCTTGGGCAGCGTGTAGACGCCGACCGGGTAGGCCTTGGTGTTGACGAACAGTTCGATCTGCGCAATGGTCTGGTTGGCAAACGAGGAGCTCATCACGTAGGACGGGTGGCCGGTGGCGCAACCCAGGTTGACCAGGCGGCCTTCGGCCAGGAGGATGATGCGCTTGCCGTCCGGGAAGATCACGTGGTCGACCTGCGGCTTGATGTTTTCCCAGGTGTACTGCTTCAGGGCGGCGACTTCGATTTCGTTGTCGAAGTGGCCGATGTTGCAGACGATGGCCTGGTCCTTCATCTTCTTCATGTGTTCATGGGTGATCACATGGTAGTTGCCGGTGCAGGTGACAAAGATGTCGCCGTGTTCGGCGGCGTAGTCCATGGTCACCACGCGATAGCCTTCCATGGCGGCCTGCAGGGCACAGATCGGGTCGATCTCGGTGACCCACACTTGCGCCGACAGCGCGCGCAGGGCCTGGGCCGAGCCCTTGCCGACGTCACCGTAGCCAGCCACGATGGCGACCTTGCCGGCGATCATCACGTCGGTGGCGCGCTTGATGCCGTCCACCAGCGATTCGCGGCAGCCGTACAGGTTGTCGAACTTGGACTTGGTGACCGAGTCGTTGACGTTGATGGCCGGGAAGGCCAGCTTGCCTTCCTTGTGCATCTGGTACAGGCGGTGCACGCCGGTGGTGGTCTCTTCGGTGACGCCCTTGATTTCCTTGAGGCGCTTGGAGTACCAGTTGGCATCCTTGGCCAGGTAACGCTTGATGGCGTTGAAGAGGCACACGGCTTCTTCCGAATCGGGCTTGTCCAGCACCGACAGGTCGGTCTCGGCACGGGCACCCAGGTGCAGCAGCAGGGTGGCATCGCCGCCGTCGTCCAGGATCATGTTGGAATAGCCGCCATCGGTCCATTCGAAGATGCGGTGGGTGTATTCCCAGTATTCATCCAGGGTCTCGCCCTTGATGGCGAACACCGGGGTGCCATTGGCGGCAATCGCTGCGGCCGCGTGATCCTGGGTCGAATAGATATTGCAGGAGGCCCAGCGCACTTGCGCACCCAGTGCTTCCAGGGTCTGGATCAGCACGGCGGTCTGGATGGTCATGTGCAGGGAACCGGTGATGCGGGCACCCTTCAGCGGTTGGGAGGCGGCGAATTCGTCGCGGATCGCCATCAGGCCCGGCATTTCGGTCTCGGCGATCTTGATTTCCTTCTGGCCCCAGCCAGCGAGGTTGATATCGGCGACGATGTAGTCTTGTTGAGTAGTCATGGCAATGGCGCTGTTCACGCCCTCCTTTCATGTAAAAGCCAGAAAAAAAGTAACGTGAGCGCGGTTGCCAGGCGCGGTGCGCCCGTTCATCGCTGCAAGCCTGGCAGGGGATGTCCCTGTCGCAACGCTCCTTGCGGCGGTGAGGCATTGTGAGAATTGACGTACCGGACGCAATGCCGACATCGGTACGCAGGCGGACGCCAGTCCGCGGGAACAGCATTGTAACGCGGGGCCGGCTTTAGTCAATCCTGATGGATCGAACCAAGGCCGTCCCGCTAGGGAGAGGCGAAATTACAGGCCGGCCGAAGCGCGCAGGGCGGCGACCTTGTCGGTGCGTTCCCAGGTGAATTCCGGCTCTTCGCGACCGAAGTGGCCGTAGGCGGCGGTCTTGGCGTAGATCGGGCGCAGCAGGTCCAGCATCTGCACGATGCCCTTGGGGCGCAGGTCGAAGTGTTCACGGACCAGTTCGGCCAGCTTTTCGTCGCTGATCTTGCCGGTACCGAAGGTGGTCACCATCACCGAGGTCGGCTTGGCGATACCGATGGCGTAGGACACCTGGATCTGGCAACGCTCGGCCAGGCCGGCGGCGACGATGTTCTTGGCCACGTAGCGGCCGGCGTAGGCAGCCGAGCGGTCGACCTTGGACGGATCCTTGCCGGAGAAGGCGCCACCGCCGTGGGGCGCTGCACCGCCGTAGGTATCGACGATGATCTTGCGACCGGTCAGGCCGCAGTCACCCTGCGGGCCGCCGATGACGAAGCGGCCGGTCGGGTTGATCAGGTAACGGGTGTTCTTGAGCCACTCGGCCGGCAGCACCGGCTTGATGATTTCCTCGATGGCGGCTTCGTGGATGTCCTTCTGGTCCATCTCGGGCGAGTGCTGGGTGGACAGCACCACGGTGTCAATGGCCACCGGCTTGCCGTCGACATACTTCAGGGTGACCTGGGACTTGGCATCCGGACGCAGCCAGGGCAGGCGGCCATCCTTGCGCAGTTGCGACTGGCGCTCGACGATGCGGTGCGAATAGTAGATCGCAGCCGGCATCAGTTCCGGGGTTTCGCTGCAGGCATAGCCGAACATGAGGCCCTGGTCACCAGCGCCCTGTTCCAGGTCGACGCCCTTGCCCTCGTCAACGCCCTGGGCGATGTCGGGGGATTGCTTGTCGTAGGCGACCAGCACGGCGCAGCTCTTGTAGTCGATACCGAAGTCGGCATTGTCGTAGCCGATGCGCTTGATGGTTTCGCGGGCCACGTCGATGTAGTCGACATTGGCGCGGGTGGTGATCTCGCCTGCCAGCACCACCAGGCCGGTGTTGCACAGGGTTTCGGCGGCAACGCGGGATTGCGGATCCTGGGCCAGGATGGCGTCCAGGATGGCGTCGGAAATCTGGTCGGCAACCTTGTCCGGGTGGCCTTCGGAGACCGATTCGGACGTAAAGAGATATTCTGTGGACATGCAAGCCTCTAACTGAAAATGATTTAGCCAAATGTCGCGGCCCAACAGTCATCGTGCCTGCGACGCTTTAGCGATATTTATACCCCGTCTCGCAAGTTGTCATTAACTCGACGGCATGTGCTATTTTACGCCTCTTGCATTTTTCCGCAATTTGGCAGTGGCGTCTAGCTGCCATTCCTTGTTATCGGCAAGTATGCTCGTTTCTTTATTCCGTCTGCTGTCTTTCCTGCCGTTGCCGATCTTGCACGCCATTGGCGTGGTCGTCGGCTGGCTGGTATTCCTGCTTTCACCCTCCTATCGCCGTCGCCTGCGCGACAACATCAGCCTGGCCGGGCACCGTGCTAGCCTGTCGAAGGCCGTGGGGGAGGCCGGCAAGGGCATGTTCGAACTGCCCTTCATCTGGTGCGCCAGCCCCCGGCGGGTGCTGCGCACGGCCCGCATCGCCAACTGGGAGCTGGTCCAGCAGGCGCTGGATGCCGAGGCCGGGGTTGTCTTCCTGACGCCACACCTGGGCTGTTTCGAGATCTCGGCGCAGTCGGTGGCGCGTCATGCCAGCCTGAGCGTGCTGTACCGCCCGCCCCGCAAGGCCGCCTTGAAACCCCTGATCGAAGGCGCCCGCGCCCGCGCCAACCTGCACCTGGCCCCGGCCAACCTGGCCGGTGTGCGCATCCTGCTCAAGGCCCTCAAGAGCGGCCAGGCCATCGGCCTGCTGCCCGACCAGGTGCCGCAGAATGGTGAAG
>JAFAMT010000248.1 GCA_019233085.1 Herbaspirillum sp. | reverse complement strand
TTTCAAACCGTCCTCGTCGCGCTACGCCATGATGGCGACGCTGGACATGCTGGTGCTGGAACTGGCCCTGCTGCACAAGGAAAGCAGCCAGGAGCGCCTGCGCCGCCTCAAGTACGTACTCGACACGCATCGCGGCGGCGGCGACCGCCACCAGCCGCTGGGAGACTGACATGACAAGCAATACCGCTGCAAGCCCGTCCGGTGCTTGCGATACCCTCATTCGCAACGCCCTGGTCATCGATGGCTCGGGCGCCGATCCGTATGCGGCCGACGTGGCCGTGCAGGGCGGCCGCATCGTGGCCATCGCCGATGCCGGCGCGCTGGCGCACTGGCAGGCCGCCAGCGTGGTCAATGCCACTGGCCGCGTGCTCTCGCCCGGTTTCATCGACGTGCATACGCATGACGACACCAATGTGATCCGCACCCCCGAGATGTTCCCCAAGCTGTCGCAGGGCGTGACCACGGTGGTGGTGGGCAACTGCGGTATTAGCGCCGCCCCCGTGAGCCTGAAGGGCGATCCGCCGGATCCGATGAACCTGCTGGGCAAGGCAGGGGATTTCCACTACCCCAGCTTCGCCAGCTATGTGGCCGCCGTCGATGCCGCGCAGCCGGCCATCAACGTGGCGGCCCTGGTCGGTCACACCGCCTTGCGCAACAACCACATGGACCGCCTGGACCGTGCTGCTACCGAGGCCGAGATCGCCGGCATGCGCAGCCAGTTGCGCGAGGCGCTGGAGCATGGCGCACTGGGCCTGTCCACCGGCCTGGCCTATGGCAACGCCATCAATGCGCCTACCGAGGAAGTGCTGGCCCTGGCCGAGCCGCTGGCCGAGTTCGGCGGCCTCTATGCCACCCACCTGCGCAGCGAATTCGCCGACATCCTTGATGCGATGGAAGAAGCCTTCCGCATCGGCAAGCATTCCCGCGTGCCGGTGGTGATCTCGCACCTCAAGTGCGCCGGTGTCGAGAACTGGGGCCGCAGCGCTGAAGTGCTGCGGGCGCTGGAACTGGCGGGGCGCCACCAGCATGTGGGCTGCGACTGCTATCCCTATACTGCCAGCTCCTCCACGCTAGACCTGAAGCAGGTCACGGCTGACTACGACATCCAGCTCACCTGGTCCGAGCCGCATCCCGAGCAGGGCGGCAAGATGTTGAAGCAGATCGCCGCCGAATGGGGCGTGGACCTGCATGCTGCCGCCGCGCGGTTGATGCCGGCCGGTGCCGTCTATCACTGCATGTCCGACGACGATGTCAATCGCATCCTGTCGCACCCGGCCTCGGTGGTTGGTTCGGACGGCCTGCCCAACGATCCCTTGCCGCACCCGCGCCTGTGGGGTGCCTTCCCGCGCGTGCTGGGCTACTACAGCCGCGAGCAGAAGCTGTTCTCGCTGGCCACCGCCGTGCACAAGATGACCGGCCTGTCGGCGCAGCGCTTCGGCCTGCACGAGCGCGGCCTGGTGCGTGAGGGTTACCACGCCGACCTGCTGCTGTTCGATGCCCAGACCGTGCGTGATGCCGCCAGTTTCACCGATCCCATGCAACCCGCACATGGCATCGAGTCGGTGTGGGTCAATGGCGCGCTGGCCTATCGCGGTGACGAGAAGAAGGCCACCGGCGCGCGCGCAGGACGCTTCCTGGCACGCACGGTGCAGAAAACGTCAGCCTGATTTCCCTGGGTTTTTTTGTATTTCAAGTTCCAGGTTCTAAGTTCTAAGTTCTAAGTTCTAAGTTCTAAGTTCAAACAGGAAGGAGCAGCAATGAGCATTCAACGATTTGGCGTAGAAGGCGGCAGCGGTACCGGCGGCCAACACCTGCCGTTCGCCCGCGCGGTAGCGGCCGATGGCTGGTTGTACGTGTCCGGCCAGGTGGCCATGGAAAACGGCGAGGTGATCGACGGCGGCATCGTCGCGCAATCGCACAAGGCCATCCAGAACGTGCTGGCCATCCTCAAGGAAGCCGGCTACGGCCCCGAGCACGTGGTGCGCTGTGGCGTCTGGCTGGACGACGCACGTGACTTCCAGTCCTTCAACAAGGTCTTCAAGGAATACTTCGGCGCCAATCCGCCGGCGCGTGCCTGCGTGGTGTCGAGCATGGTGGTGGATTGCAAGGTCGAGGTCGATTGCGTGGCATTCAAGCGCTAAGCGCTAAGCGCTAAGCGCTGGCAGTTCGGCGGCGGTACGGCGGCCCGGCCATCGTCCGCCTGCAAGGGATCGGATCAGAAGTATCCCGGACTGGTATTGATATAAATAGTTTAGCTATTTTTTCTATTTATATATTTTTGCTATTTGGTTTCTTGCCGGCAGGGGAAGGGTCGCTTAGACCTGCAATGCGCCGGCAGGTGTTTTTTACCTTCTGAAGAGGAGAAGCAGATGGAGGCTGTACAAGGGAGTGCGCTGCTGGTCTATGCGCTGGTGGCGGTGATCGCACTGATCGTGCTGATCGCCAAATTCAAGATGAATCCGTTCATCGTCCTGATCGTGGTGTCGCTGGTGCTGGGCCTGGCCGTGGGCATGCCCATGGGTAACATCGTCAAGGCCTTCGAGACCGGCGTGGGCAATGCGCTGGGCCACATTGCGCTGGTGGTGGGTCTGGGTACGATGCTGGGCAAGATGATGGCCGAGTCGGGTGGTGCCGAGCGCGTCGCCAATACGATGATCAAGGCCTTCGGCGAAAAGAACGTGCACTGGGCCATGATGACGGTGGCCTTCATCGTCGGCTTGCCGGTGTTCTTCGAAGTCGGTTTCGTGCTGCTCATCCCGATCGCCTTCAACGTCGCCAAGCGTACCGGTACCAACATGGTGCTGGTGGGCATCCCCATGGTGGCGGGCCTGTCGGTGGTGCACGGCCTTATCCCGCCGCACCCGGCGGCGTTGCTGGCGGTGACCGCCTATAGCGCCGATATCGGTCGTACCATCCTGTACGCGCTGATCGTGGGTATCCCTACGGCGATCATCGCCGGCCCGATCTTCGGCAAGCTGATCTCCAAGGTGGTGATTCCCAATCCGGACAATCCGCTGATTTCGCAATTCGTCGACGAAGGCAAGAAGGGCCGCGAACTGCCGGGCTTCGGCATCACGCTGTTCACCATCCTGCTGCCGGTGGCGCTGATGCTGATCGGTAGCTGGGCCGACCTGTTCTTCGCCCCCAAGACCTTCGCCAACGACTTCCTGCGCCTGATCGGCAATTCCGTCATTGCGCTGTTGATCGCGACCCTGGTCAGCTTCTGGACCTTCGGCCGTGCACGTGGTTTCGGTAGCGAGCAGATCCTGAAGTTCACCAACGAGTGCCTCGCGCCGATCGCCAGCATCACCCTGGTGGTGGGCGCGGGCGCCGGTTTCGGTCGCATCCTGATGGATGGTGGCGTCTCCAAGGCCATCGTCGGCATCGCCACCGATGCGCACCTCTCGCCGCTGATCCTGGGCTGGTTCGTGGCCGCGCTGATCCGCGTGGCGACCGGTTCGGCCACGGTCGCCATGACCACCGCCTGCGGTATCGTGGCGCCCATCGTCTCCACCGTCGGTGGTGTGCGTCCGGAACTGATGGTGCTGGCCACCGGCGCCGGTTCGCTGATCCTGTCGCACGTCAATGACGGCGGTTTCTGGCTGGTCAAGGAATACTTCAACATGACCGTGCCGCAGACCTTCAAGACCTGGACCGTGATGGAAACCCTGGTCTCGGTGCTGGCGCTGATCTTTACGCTGGGACTGTCGACGGTGATCTGATCGTCGTTGCTGGCCTGAAGGCAAGAATGCCGTCCGTTGCACATGGCAGCGGACGGCATTTTTCTTTGCGGGTCAGGCAGAGGTGGGGGGCGCTCTCAAAAACGGAAACGTGAATCGTCAAAGCGCGGGTCGGGGCCATTCTCGACCTTTTCCACGGTGCCGGCGTCGTTGAAGTAGACCGTCATCTGCGAATTCCACACGCCGCTTTCCTTGAAGCCATAGTTCCAGGCCTCGAAGGGGATGCGGGCATAGCGGGTGATCTCGGTGGGGCGGCCGATGCGGCGCAGGACGTCTTCCTTGGTGTCCTGCTTGACTCGGATGGCGTGGAAGTTTTCGATCGTCCAGACTTGCTGGTAGGAAATCAGGCGATGATCCGCGCCGATGCGGGCCATGTACTGGTACTGGCCGAAGGCGCCGGCGGCATATTCGAACAGGCGCGTGTTGCCGTCCTGATACACATTGCTGGGCTGGCCCAGGCGGTTCAGTACCTGCTCTTCGCTCTCGCCCGGCTGTACCGGCGGCTGGAACAGGGAGGCGCAGCCGCTCAGGGCAGCGCTGGCCAGCACCACGGCGGCCAGCAGGGAGCGGGCGCGGCGGGAGGTGGGCTGGGAGGTGAGCTGAAACGTGGGCTGAAACATGGGCTGAAACATGGGCTGAAACATGGGCTGAAACATGGGCTGAAACATGGGCTGGGACGGTTGGGGGTGACGGTCTTTCATTGCTTGATCCTGAATGGGTTGTCTTTTTGCCACTCTTTTGTCCCCGCAAGCAGCGCAAGGGCGATGCCTTGTCATGCCGGGGCTTGCGGGTGTTGGTAGGAATGGCTTTTTGCTATATAATTTCGCGTCCGGTCGTTTTGGCCGGATTCTCATTTTTAATTCACGGTATGCAGGGCCGCAGGTTCAATGACCGGCACGCTCAGCGCACCGCTTGTGAAAGGTAAAGCAATGTCCATCGAAAAAGCAGCCAAGGCTGCCATTATCTCCGAAAACGCCCGTGGCACGAACGACACCGGTTCTCCGGAAGTCCAAGTCGCGCTGCTGACCGCACGCATCAACGACCTGAACGGCCACTTCAAGGCCCACGTCAAGGATCACCACTCCCGTCGTGGCCTGATCAAGATGGTCAATCGTCGCAAGAGCCTGCTGTCCTACCTGAAGAACAAGGACGCCGACCGTTACCGCGCCCTGATCGAAAAACTCGGTCTGCGCAAGTAATTTGAATCCGCGTCTGGGTTCCCGGGTCCGTATCCGGGACCACCACGAAATGCCTGCGTCACTCGGTGACGCGGGCATTTTGTTTTTTGCGATTCCGCAAGCTCAGCCGTGGGCGCCTGGCCCTGCCTGAGCCGCCCCCCGGGCAAGAATGCTTCAGCGCGGCCGCCCGTCCATTCATGGATGGCCGCGTTCGTCGTAAGTGACCGGTATTGCCGGCCACTGTGGTGAGGTGAACGACAGCGCCTGAAAATCTGTCGGCAAAAGGGAAGTCGTGCACCGCGGACACAGTCGGGGCCGGCTCCATAAAAGAAAGGAAATACCGTGTTCAATAAAGTAACCAAGACCTTCCAGTACGGTCAGCATCAAGTCACCCTGGAAACCGGCGAAATCGCCCGCCAGGCCTCCGGCGCCGTACTGGTGTCGGTGGATGGCACTGTCATCCTGGCTACCGTGGTGGCCCGCAAGGAAGCCAAGCCCGGCCAGGACTTCTTCCCGCTGACGGTGGACTACATCGAGAAGACCTATGCTGCCGGCCGTATCCCCGGCGGTTTCTTCAAGCGTGAAGGCAAGCCCTCCGAAAAGGAAACCCTGACCTCGCGCCTGATCGATCGTCCGATCCGCCCGCTGTTCCCGGAAGGCTACCTCAACGAAGTGCAGGTGATCATCCACGTGCTGTCGGTGAACCCTGAAATCGATCCGGACATCCCCGCCATGATCGGCGCCTCGGCAGCCCTGTCGCTGGCCGGCATCCCCTTCAATGGCCCGGTGGGCGCCGCCCGCGTGGGTTACATCGACGGCCAGTATGTCCTGAACCCGACCCAGACCCAACTGAAGTCCTCGCAACTGGACCTGGTCGTGGCCGGTACCGAAACCGCCGTGCTGATGGTGGAATCCGAAGCCGACCAGCTCTCCGAAGAAGTGATGCTGGGCGCGGTCGTGTTCGGTCATGACCAGTCCAAGGCCGTCATCGAAGCCATCCACGCGCTGGTGCGCGACGGTGGCAAGCCGGAAGTCCAGTGGACCGCCCCGGCCAAGAACGAAGCCCTGATCGCCCGCGTGTCGCAACTGGCCGAAGGCCCGCTGCGCGAAGCCTACCAGACCAAGGACAAGCAAGCCCGTACCGAGAAGCTCAAGGCGGTCACGGCCCAGGTCAACGAAGCGCTGGTGGCCGAAGCCCTCGCCAATGGCACCGTGGCTGCCGATTCCGCCGAAGTCGGTTCCATCCTGTTCGACCTGGAAGCCAAGATCGTGCGTTCGCAGATCCTGGAAGGCGAACCGCGTATCGACGGTCGCGACACCCGCACCGTGCGTCCGATCTCGATCCGTACCGGCGTGCTGCCGCGTACCCACGGTTCGGCCCTGTTCACCCGTGGCGAAACCCAGGCCCTGGTCATCGCCACCCTGGGCACTGCCCGTGACGAGCAGAAGATCGATGGCCTCTTGGGCGAATACACCGACCGCTTCATGCTCCACTACAACATGCCTCCGTTCGCCACCGGCGAAACCGGTCGCGTGGGTACCCCGAAGCGTCGTGAAATCGGCCACGGCCGCTTGGCCAAGCGCGCGCTGATCGCCGCGCTGCCGGCTGCCGACGAGTTCAGCTACTCGGTGCGCCTGGTCTCGGAAATCACCGAGTCCAACGGTTCCTCCTCGATGGCCTCGGTCTGCGGCGGCTGCCTGGCACTGATGGACGCCGGCGTGCCGATGAAGGCACACGTGGCCGGTATCGCCATGGGCCTGATCAAGGAAGGCAACAAGTTTGCCGTGCTGACCGACATCCTGGGCGATGAGGATCACCTGGGCGACATGGACTTCAAGGTGGCCGGTACTGCCAATGGCATCACCGCACTGCAGATGGACATCAAGATCCAGGGCATCACCAAGGAAATCATGCAGGTCGCGCTGGAGCAGGCCAAGGAAGGCCGTCACCACATCCTGGGCAAGATGCAGGAAGCTGTCCCGGCCGGTCGTGCCGAGCTGTCCGACTTCGCACCGCGCCTGATCACCATCAAGATCAACCCGGAAAAGATCCGTGACGTGATCGGCAAGGGCGGCGCCGTGATCCGCGCGCTGACCGAAGAGACCGGCACCCAGATCGACATCAGCGACGAAGGCGTGGTCACCATCGCCTCCGTGGACGCCTCGGCTGGCCAGGAAGCCAAGCGCCGCATCGAAGAGCTGACCGCTTCCGTGGAAGTGGGCAAGGTCTACGAAGGCACCGTCCTGAAGCTGCTGGACTTCGGCGCCATCGTCCAGGTCCTGCCGGGCAAGGATGGTCTGCTGCACATCAGCCAGATCGCCAACGAGCGCGTCAATGCCGTGGCCGACTACCTGAAGGAAGGCCAGCAAGTGCGCGTGAAGGTCCTGGAGACCGACGACCGCGGCCGCCTGAAGCTGTCCATGAAGGCTGCCCAGGCTGAAGAAGGCGGCGAAGCTGCTGCTCCGCAAGAAGCACAGTAAGCCGCTGAGATCCGGCAGGTAGTTGGTGCCGGATCTTCGCCAGCCAGGAAAAATCCCCCGTGCCGCAAGGCCCGGGGGATTTTTCTTTGGAGCTCATCCGTCGATATCTGGCGATGCGCGGGACGGGACAATCTGACCAAGTGCTTTCGAACCAAAAGTATGCGATTCTGTCCGTCTGCATTGAGGGAAATCAATTTTCCACGGCCTCGCGATCTTGAGGGCAAGCGCGGCGCCGCGATGCAGGCTCATCCGAATAGAGAGTAGGGGACAGCACTGTGCGGCCTGCGACGCTTGCTTCAAGGCGGCGGCCGGCACGGGCATAAAAACTATTTACTTTTGAAAGGAAGGCTATGCCCCATGTAGTCATCATCGGTTGTGGTTTCGGCGGCCTGGCTGCCGCACGTGAATTGGCCCATGCCGGCGCCGACGTGCGCATTACCATGATCGATCGCAGCAACCATCACCTGTTCCAGCCGCTGCTCTACCAGGTGGCCACGGCGGGCCTCTCGGCGCCCGCCATCAGCGCACCCATCCGCGCCATCCTGGCGCAGCAGCGTAACCTCACCACGCTGATGGCGGCCGTGACCGACATCGATCCCGCCGCCAAGAACATCACGCTGGAAGATGGCAGCACCATCCCCTATGACCACCTGATCGTGGCCGCAGGCTCCACCCACAGCTATTTCGGCCACGATGAGTGGAGCGCGCTGGCGCCCGGGCTGAAGACGCTGGAAGATGCCTTCGAGATCCGCAAGCGCATCCTGATGGCTTTCGAGCGCGCCGAGCGTGAAACCGATGCCCGTCGCCGCCAGGAATGGCTGACCTTCACCGTCATCGGCGGCGGCGCCACCGGCGTGGAGATGGCCGGCACGCTGGTGGAGATCGCCCGGCATACCCTGTCCGGTGAATTCCGCAATATCGATCCGCATTCGGCGCGGGTGGTCCTGATCGAAGGTTCGGATCGTATCCTCGGTGCCTATCCGCCCGACCTGTCGGAGAAGGCGCGCGAACAGTTGCAAAAGCTCGGGGTGGATGTACGCACCGGCAGCCGCGTGGTGCATATCGACCAGACCTGTGTGCGCTATGCCAACTTCGACGGCGAGCAGACCCTGGCTACCCGCACCGTGATCTGGTCGGCTGGCGTGGCGGCCTCGCCGCTGGGCAAGAAACTGGGTGTGGAGCTCGATCGCGCAGGGCGTGTGCCGGTGTCGGCCGAGCTCAACATCGCCGGGCACGACGACATCTATGTCATTGGCGACCTGGCGGCGGCGTTTTCCGACGGCAAGCCGGTGCCGGGTGTGTCACCGGCGGCCAAGCAGATGGGGCGGGTGGCCGCGCGCAATATCAAGCACCGCATCGCCGGCCGTGCACCGGAGTCCTTCGTCTACCAGGACTACGGCTCGCTGGCCACCATCGGTCGCAAAGCCGCCATCGCCATGGTCGGCAAGCTCAAGTTCTCGGGCTATCCGGCATGGCTGTTCTGGCTGTTCGTGCACGTGTACTTCCTGATCGGCTTCCGTAACCGCATGATGGTGATGGTGGACTGGGCGTGGGCTTATTTCACCTTCAAGCGCAGTGCCCGCGTGATCTCGGCCACCATGTCCGAGGATGCCCAGCAGGCGCGCAAGGAAGCCGCGCAGTAGCGCGCCTGAGTAAGTCGCCATGGCAGAAGGCCCTCGCATCCATCGTGGATGCGAGGGCCTTCC
>JAFAMT010000245.1 GCA_019233085.1 Herbaspirillum sp. | reverse complement strand
CGAGCTGGTCAAGATCGAACCGGTCGAGCGCCTGCCGCAGCCGCTGGAAGTGGGCATGCAGTTCGAGGGTTCGCCCGACGACGACGGCGAGGAATCGGTCATCTTCACCGTCACCGAAGTGGCTGACGGCAAGGCCGTTCTGGATGGCAACCATCCCCTGGCCGGTATCGCCCTGCGCTTCGACCTGTCGGTAACCGAAGTGCGTGCAGCGTCGGAAGAAGAAGTGGCCCACGGCCACGTGCACGGCGCCCATGGCCATCACCATCATCATGACGAAGATGAAGGCGAAGCCGGCGATCACTTCCGCAGCCAGCCGCTGAACTGATCCGCTTTGATCCGGATTGTCTGCGTCTTGCCGACGCAGACGACAAAACGCCCGCAGATCACTCTGCGGGCGTTTTGCTTTGTGGCGGCCGGGATGTGTGCTCAGCGCCGCTCGCCGTCCGCATCGGCCACGGCAAACAATTGCGGCAGGTGGTCATCCACCACGACCTTGAGCCAGCGCTCGCCCACGCCCACATTGCCCAGGTTGCCGGTCCACAGGATGTGCGAAGCCGCCTTGGGCTTGGCGGCCTGGCCATACACCACCAGTACCCGACCGGGGAACTTGCCGGCCAGTTCCGAGAACAGGCGCCGGGTCTCGGCAAAGCCGTCGCGCTGGGTGCGGAAGAAGGATCGCTTTGGGGGCGGCCCGAACGGGTTGCCGTCGCAGAAGAAGACGATGGCTGCGCTCTTCTTCAGGGCCGCGAAGGCGAACAGGTGTTGCAGCCAGTTGCGGTTGGCGATGAGCCTGTCCTCGAATTCATTGTTGCGACCGCCGTCGAGCAGGAAATGGTTGTTCCCGGCCGGCAGGTTCACGGTAGCGAAGAGCAGGTTGCCGACTTCCCAGCGGGTGTTCTCGGCATAGCTGCGGAACTTCGGTGTGAGCGACTGGCGCAGCAGCGGCAGGCGGCTGGCGCCCAGCGAAAACTCGCCGGAGTAGAAGATATCGCGCATGCGCGCCAGCCGTTCGATGGCATCTGAGCGCTGTTCGCGGTCGCGGCAGGTGATCCAGTCGCTGCCGGCCAAGGACATGAACACACCATTCTGCGCTTGTGCCAGGAGCTCGTGGCGCTGGCTGTAGAGCGCATCGTCGCAGCCCTCGGAGGCGGACTTGATGCCATTGACCACGACGAAGGCCAGGTTGTCGGCATCGGTCTCGGCAATGGCCTGGCGCAAGGCGTCTTCGCTCCGGGCCGTGCCAGTGGCGTGGCCGATGACACCGAAGGCGAAGTCCTGCGATGCCGCCCACGCCGTCGCGGGTGCCGCGACCATTGCCGCCGAGACGATGCAGGCGAGCAGGGCAGGGAGGAGGAAGCGTTTGGTCGTCATGCGTTCTCTCTTGCCAGCGGGATGGGACGGGGCGGGGCGCGGGCCGAGGCGGCTTACTTGCCCCGGCTCAATGCCTTCAACTGGTACAGCGCATCCAGCGCCTGGCGGGGCGTGAGCGCATCCGGATCGATCTCGTCCAGCGATTGCAGCAGTGCCTGTGCCAGCGGATCGGGTTCGACCGCGATGTGGGGCGCGCGTTCATCTGACAACTTTGTGGACAAATCATCAGCCGCCTCGTCCGGCTCGGCAAACTGCGGGGAGCTGAACAGGTCGAATTGCGGCGTCGGCTGCATGGACTGGCTCTCCAGCGCCGAGAGGTGCTTGCGCGCGGCACGGATCACCGGTGCCGGCACGCCGGCCAGCTGTGCCACCTGCAGGCCATAGCTCTGCGAGGCCGGACCATTCTGTACTGCGTGCAGGAAGACGATGCTGTCCTTGTGTTCCACCGCCGACAGGTGCACGTTGGCCGCGCTGGGATGGATCTCCGGCAACTGCGTCAGCTCGAAATAGTGGGTCGCAAAGAGCGTGAAGCTGCGCGTCACGTCGATCAGGTGCTTGGCGATGGCCCAGGCCAGGGCCAGGCCGTCGAAGGTCGAGGTACCGCGTCCGACTTCATCCATCAGCACCAGCGACTGCTCGGTGGCGTTGTTGAGGATGGCAGCCGATTCGGTCATCTCCACCATGAAGGTCGAGCGGCCGCCAGCCAGGTCGTCGGCCGCGCCGATGCGGGTGAAGATACGGTCGATCGGGCCGATGGTGGCGCTGGTGGCCGGCACGAAGCTGCCCACGTAGGCTAGCAGCGTGATCAGCGCCACCTGGCGCATGAAGGTCGATTTACCGCCCATGTTGGGGCCGGTGATGAGCAGCAGGCGACGCTCGGCGGCCAGCTGGCAGTCGTTGGCGATGAAGCGCTCGATCTGGTTTTCCACCACTGGGTGGCGGCCCTGATCGATCTGGATGCTGGGTTCGTCCACCAGTTGCGGTGCGCACCAGTTGTTGCGGGCGGCATGATCGGCCAGCGCCACCAGGGTGTCGAGCTGGGCCAGCGCATGGGCGATGGCCTGCAGCGTGACGATGTGCGCGCCCATGTCGTTGAGGAGCTGCTCGTAGAGGAATTTCTCGCGCGAGAGCGAACGCTCCTGGGCCGACAACGCCTTGTCCTCGAAGGCTTTCAGCTCGGGGATGATGTAGCGCTCGGCGTTCTTCAGGGTCTGGCGGCGACGATAATCTTCCGGCACCTTGTCGGTCTGGCCGTGGGTGACTTCGATGTAGAAGCCATGCACCTTGTTGTATTCCACACGCAGGTTGGCGATGCCGGTGCGCTCGCGCTCGCGCGTTTCCAGGTCCAGCAGGAACTGTCCGGCGTTCTCGGAGAGACCGCGCAATTCATCCAGCTCGGCATCGAAGCCGGCGGCGATCACGCCGCCGTCGCGCACCATGGCGGCCGGTTCGAGCATGATGGCGCGTTCCAGCAGGTCCAGGCAATCCACCGGGGTGGCCAGTGCCTCATGCAGGCGGCCCAGCAGCGGCGCATCGGCGTCACGCCCGCACATTTCCACATAGGCGCGCAGCGAACCCAGCTGCTGTAAGCCCGCACGCAGGCCGGCCAGGTCGCGTGGACGCGCCGACAGCAGGGCGATGCGGGTGGTGATGCGTTCGATGTCGGGCACGGCCGCCAGCGTGGCCGACAGGCCTTCGCAGGCGTCGGTGCGCATGAGCGCGTTGATGGCAGCGTGGCGGCCACGGGCCACATCCTGGTCGCGCAGCGCATGGTGCAGCCAGTGGCGCAGCAGGCGCGAACCCATCGCAGTGCGGCAATGGTCCAGCGTGGAGAAGAGCGTAGGCGCCAGTGCATTGGCGTCTTGTGCGCGGATGGTTTCGGTCAGTTCCAGGTTGCGGCGGGTGGCGGCATCCAGGCCGATGAATTCGTTCTCGGATTCGACAGTGAGCGTGCGCACATGCTGCAGCCCGCGTCCCTGGGTCGATTGGGCATAGCGCAGCAGGGCGCCGGCGGCACAGATGGCCGGGCCCAGGCCGTCGGCGCCGAAGCCGTGCAGGGTGGCCACGCCCAGCTGGTCCAGCAGGGCTTTTTCACCGCTGGGCTGGTCGAAGTGCCAGTCCGGCACGGTGACCGCCCGGTTGGGCAGCAGCGGGTCGAATTGCTCGAACTGGCCGTCGGCCACCAGGATCTCGGCGGCGGAGATGCGCTCCAGCTCCTGCTTGACGCGGCCTTCCAGCAGCGTGGCCTCGACGGTGAATTCCATCATCTTCAGCGCGCCGCTGGCCATGGACAGCCATGACAGGCCCACCTGCATCTGCTTGCGCGACTTGCCGGGGACCAGTTGCATGGCCAGCAGGCAGCGTTCGGATTTCTCCGGCAGCAGGTCGGAATCGGTCAGCGTGCCGGGCGTGACCACCCGCACCACCTTGCGCTCCACCGGCCCCTTGCTGGTGGCCGGATCGCCGATCTGTTCACAGAT
>JAFAMT010000178.1 GCA_019233085.1 Herbaspirillum sp. | reverse complement strand
CTGGCCGACCTCAGGCGCGCGGCCGAAAACCTGCTGGAAGGCAGCGACCTGATGCTGGTGCCGACCACCACCACCTTCCCCACCATCGCCGAGGTCGAGGCCGATCCGGTGGTGCGCAATTCGCAACTGGGCTACTACACCAACTTCGTCAACCTGATGGACATGGCGGCCCTGGCCATTCCGGGCGTGTGGCGTCGCGACGGCCTGCCAGCCGGCGTGACCCTGATCGGCCCGGCCGGATCCGATCACCTGCTGGCCGAGGCCGGTGCGCGCTTCCAGCAGCAACTGGGCGGAGCCGCCCAGGGCGATGCCATCGCCGCCGCGCCCCTGCCCTTCAACGAAAGCACCATCAAGGTGTGTGTGGTTGGCGCCCATCTCAGCGGCCAGCCCCTGAACTGGCAATTGCTGGAAGCCGGGGCGCGCCGCGTGGCCGTCACCCGCACCGCTTCCCGCTACCGTCTCTATGCGCTGGCCGGCACCACGCCCCCCAAGCCGGGCCTGGCCCGCACCGAAAACGAAGGCGCCGCCATCGCCGTGGAAGTGTGGGAGATGCCGCTACGCCAGTTCGGTGGCTTCGTCGCGGCGATCCCCGCGCCGCTGGGCATAGGCACCGTGGAGCTGGCCGACGGCAGCAGCGTCAAGGGTTTCATCTGCGAGCCGGCCGGCATCGCCGGCGCCACCGACATCACCCACCACGGTGGCTGGGTCGACTATCTCAATTCGCTGCACTGACACCTCATCACGGAGCTGCTCATGAAAAAGACCATCCCCTCTTCTGCCCACGGCGCCAGCCGTCGCAGCTTCATCGCCAAGGCCGGCGCGGTGGCCGCCACCGCCGCCATCACCGGCGCCCCCGCCCTGCTGCGCGCACAGACCGTGCCGATCCGCATCGGCTACTGGCCGGTGGCGGCCGGCCTGCCCTTCTTCGCCGCGGTGGAAGCGGGTTATTTCAAGCAAGCCGGACTGGAGGTGCAGGCACTCAAGTTCGCCGGCGCCCAGCAGGTGATGGAAGCCATGCTGGCAGGCCGCGCCGATGGCTCGGCCAACGGCACCGGCGCGGGCAACCTGGCCATCGGCGAGATCGCGCAACCGGGCCTGTTCAAGATCTTTGCCACCAATCCCAGCAATGCCAAGTACGTGCTCGATGAATTCCTGGTGCCCAAGGACAGCCCGGTGAAATCGATCGCCGAGCTCAAGGGCAAGAAGGTCGCCTCCGGCCCCGGCATCCAGAACGTCACGCTGGCCAAGACCGTACTGGAACGCGCCGGCGCCACCGGCGCCACGGTGGTGGAGCTGCCCATCGGCCAGCACGTGGCCTCGCTGGCGGCTGGCCAGGTCGATGCCGCCTATACGCTGGAGCCGACCGGCACCGTGGGACGCATGAGCAACAGCACCCGCGTGCTGGAAGCCGGCGTGATCGCCAAGTACATCCTGGGCGACCCGATGGCGCCCTGGCATGGCGGCGCGGCCGCACTGACCACCGACTTCATCAAGCAGCATCCGGAGCTGGCCCGCAAGTACATCGCCGCCTATGCCCGCGGCATCGAACTGGTGCGTACCAATCCCGACCAGGCGCGCACCTACCTGAAGGGCTACACCGCCATCGAAGGCGCCCTCACCAAGGAGGTGCCGCTGGCCTCCTACATGCTCTACAACGAGTTCAAACCCAGCGATATCGCCTACTTCCAGAAGTTCTATGACCTGTTCGTCGACAAGGGTGTGTTCTCGCAGCGCATCGTGGTCGACAACCTCATCTACAAGGGCTGAGGCCATCATGAACGATACCGTCGCTCCTTCCGTGACCGTGGCAGCCAGCAAGCCGGTGACCACTGCTACCACCGTGGCCACCACAACCGTAGTGCGCAAGCGCCCGGCGCTGGGGCGGCTCTTGCCCATCGTCGGCCCCATCGCGCTGTTCGCGGTGTGGGACCTGGTGGTACGCGCCGGCTGGATCAAGGCGATCCTGCTGCCGCCGCCCGAGGCCACGCTCATGGCCATGCTCAAGGGCCTGGCCGGTGGCCCGCTGCTGATGGACTTCAGCGTCACGGTGGTGCGCACGCTGGAAGCCTTCGTCATCGCCATGGTGCTGGGGGTGCCCATCGGGGTGCTGTTGGGCAGCAATGAACGCGCCTACCGCAGCGTGGAATTCCTGATCGACTTCTTCCGCTCCACGCCCTCGTCGGCACTGATCCCGCTGTTCCTGCTGATCTTCGGCGTCTCCGACATCAACAAGGTCGCCATCGCTGCCTTTGGCGCCTTCCTGATCGTGCTCTTCAACAGCGCCTATGGCGTGCTCAATGCGCGCAAGCAGCGCGTCATGGCGGCCAAGGTAATGGGGGCCTCGCGCTGGCGCATCTTCTGCGACGTGCTGCTGTGGGAAAGCCTGCAGGCCACCTTCGTGGGCCTGCGCAGCGCGGTCTCGATGGCGCTGGTGATCGTGATCGTGGCGGAGATGTTCATCGGCTCCGAGAACGGCCTGGGTCACCGCATCATCGACACCCAGCAGGTCCTCAACGTACGCGAGATGTATGCCGCCATCCTCTCGGCCGGCGCCCTCGGCTACGTGCTGAACGTGGTCTTCATCATCATCGAAAAACGTATCGTCCACTGGAGCGGAAGATGAGCGTCGTCATCAGTCCCAAGATCGACCTGCCCCCGGAAAACCCTTTCCTTCCCGGGCCGCCAGGCACCCACATCACCATTCGCGGCCTGACCAAGTATTTCGCCGGCTGGCCCCTGTACGAGAATTTCGACCTGGACATCCCCAAGCAGCAGATCGTCTCCGTCTTCGGTCCCAATGGCTGCGGCAAGTCCACGCTGATCAACATGATCGCCGGGCTCATCCCCATCGACGCCGGGCAGATCCTGTTCGACGGCAAGTCGCTGGCGCAGACCAAGATCGGCTACGTCTTCCAGAACTACCGCGATGCCATGTTCCCCTGGCTGCGCACCATCGACAACATCGCCTATCCCCTGAAGCTGGAAGGCAAGTCCAAGGCCGAGATCAAGCACCGGGTCGATGAGCTGGTGGCGTCCTTCGACGTCAAGTTCGACCTGATGCGCTATCCCTATGAGTTGTCCGGCGGCCAGCAGCAGACCGCCTCCATCATGCGCGCCCTGGCGCCGGGGCCGGAAGTGCTGTTCCTGGACGAGCCCTTCTCGGCGCTGGACTTCGAGATGACGCTCTTCATCCGCGAAAAGCTGCAGCAGGTCTTCATGCAGACCGGCACCACCATGGTGCTGGTCTCGCATGATCTGGAAGAAGCGGTCTACCTGGCCGACCAGATCCTGCTGCTGACCAAGCGCCCCACCGCCGTGGCAGACATCTTGCACTACCAGGATGCGCGACCGCGCACGGTGGAGACGCTGTCGCAGGCGGGTTTCATCGCGGCCAAGAAGCAGTCCATGGAGATCTTCCAGCGCGAGGTGCGCAAACCGGCGCGCATGCAAGCGCCGGGCACGCTGGCGCTGTCCTGAGCAATGCAAGAGAACGATTGTTTCGAGAAGGGGCTGCCCCGACTCCCGTTCGTCCTGAGTAGCGGCGATGCCGCGTATCGAAGGCGCGCCTTCGATACGGCCGTGAAGGGCCTACTCAGTCCGAACGGCAAGTAGAACCCATTTCATAAATAAGCGCGAGATGCGTTCTGCCCAGAAAGGGCGCTGGCAAGGCGCGCGACGCGTCGTGTGGCGGTGCCACACGCAAGGAGTGCAACGCGGCCAGCGCCCTTTCTGGGCAGAACCCGCAGGGAGCGGCCC
>JAFAMT010000141.1 GCA_019233085.1 Herbaspirillum sp. | reverse complement strand
AAGCCAGCGGCAGCCTGCTGCAGCGCCGGCTCGACCTGCCCGACGCCACCACCCTGGTGTTGCAGGGCCTGCTGTTCTGCAACCTGCTGGCCTGGGAGGCGATCACCGGGCGCCTGGCGGCATTGAAGCTGCGCTGGCAGGCACAGGCGCTGGCCGTCCCTACCAAGGAGCTGCCCCATGCATGAGCTCGACTACACGACCCTCTTGCTGGCCCTGTTTGCCGGCGCGATCCGGGTCGGCACGCCCTTCCTCTTCGTCAGTCTGGGCGAGTGCCTGACCGAGAAAGGCGGACGCGTGAACCTGGGCCTGGAAGGCATCCTGGTGGCCGGCGCCATGACCGGCTATGCCGCCTCCTTCTACACCGGATCGGCCTGGCTGGGCGTGCTGGCGGCGGGCTGCTCGGGCCTGTTGTTGGGCACGCTGCACGGCGTGGTGTGCTCGCTGCCCCGGGTCAATGACATCGCCTTCGGCATTGCCCTCATGCTGCTGGGAACGGGCCTGGCCTTCTTCCTGGGCAAGCCCTTCATCCAGCCGCAGGCGCCGATGCTGCCCTCGCTCGACCTGGGCGGCTGGAGCGGCAACGAGCGCCTGCACCATGCATTGCAGATCAATGCCCTGTTCTTCGTCGGCGTGGTGCTGGCGCTGCTGCTGCAATGGGGCCTGTCGGCCACGCGCTGGGGGCTGGCCTTGCGGCTGGTCGGCGACCATGCCGAGACGGCCCGCGCGCTGGGTTATCGCATCGTCGGCACGCGCATCGCCGCCACCGCGGCCGGCGGCTTCCTGGCCGCCGTCGGGGGTGCCTACCTGTCGCTGTACTACCCCGGCAGCTGGAACGAGGGACTCTCCAGCGGCCAGGGGCTGATGGCGGTGGCGCTGGTGATCTTCGCGCGCTGGCAGCCCTGGCGCTGCCTGCTGGCGGCACTGCTGTTCGGCGCGGCCGGCGCGCTGGGCCCGGCACTGCAGGCAGTGGGCGTGACCTCCGGCTACTACCTCTTCAATGCCGCGCCCTATGCACTGACGCTTGTGATCATGATCCTCACCTGCCGGCCCGACCGCACGCTCTCCAGCGCCCCGGGCGAACTGAGCCTGACCCGATAATGAACCTAGGAGCCACCATGCCCGAACTCTTCATCAAGGCCGAACCCTATGCCTGGCCCTACGATGGCGCCCTGACCCCGGCCAATACCGCGCTCATCGTCATCGACATGCAGACCGATTTCTGCGGCATCGGCGGCTATGTCGACAAGATGGGCTATGACCTCTCGCTCACGCGCGCGCCGATCGAGCCGATCAAGCGGGTGCTCACAGCCATGCGCGCCGGGGGCTACACCATCATCCACACCCGCGAAGGCCATCGCCCCGATCTCTCCGACCTGCCCGCCAACAAGCGCTGGCGCTCGCGCCAGATCGGCACCGATGGCGTGGGCATCGGCGACGCCGGCCCCTGCGGACGCATCCTGGTGCGCGGCGAGCCGGGCTGGGAAATCATCCCCGAACTGGCGCCCCTCGCCGGTGAAATCATCATCGACAAACCCGGCAAGGGTTCCTTCTGCGCCACCGACCTGGAGCTGGTCCTGCACACGCGCGGCATCCGCAACATCGTGCTGACCGGTATCACCACCGATGTGTGCGTGCACACCACCATGCGCGAGGCCAATGACCGTGGCTTCGAGTGCGTGATGCTGGCCGACTGCTGCGGCGCGACCGACCACAACAACCACCTGGCGGCGCTGTCGATGATCAAGATGCAGGGTGGCGTGTTTGGCGCAGTGTCGGACTCGGCCGCGCTGATCGATGTGATCGGGCAGTGATCATGCACGCCCTTGAGCTGGAAATCCTCGGGGCCGGCAAGTCCTTCGGCGACTTCCGGGCGCTGGACGAGGTCTCGCTCACGATCCGCGCCGGCACCATCCATGCGCTGCTGGGCGAGAACGGCGCCGGCAAGAGCACGCTGGTCAAGGGACTGGTGGGCTACAGCCCGCTGGACCAGGGCAGCATCGTGGCCGATCGGCGCGAGGTCGATATCCGAGGCCCACGGATTCCCCATCAACTCGGCATCGGCATGGTCTACCAGCACTTCACGCTGGCGCCCAGCCTGACGGTGGCCGAAAACCTGCTGCTGGCGCGAGGCGACCTGCCCTGGCGCCTGCGCTGGGGCAGCGAGCGCGCCGTGCTGGACGAATTCATGGCACGCATGCCGTTCCGGCTGGCGCTGGATCGGGCGGTGAGCAGCCTGTCGGCCGGCGAGAAGCAGAAGCTGGAAATCCTGAAACAGCTCTATCTGCGCCGTCGCCTGCTGATCCTGGACGAGCCGACCTCGGTGCTGACGCCCCAGGAAGCCGACGAGGTACTGGGCCTGATGCATGCGCTGACGCGCCAGCAGGAACTGACGGTACTGATGATCACGCACAAGTTCCACGAGGTCACCGCCTATGCCGACGATGTGACGGTGCTGCGCAAGGGTCGCCTGGTGGCCAGTGCCAGCGTGGCCGATACCAGTCCCGATGAGCTGGCGCACTGGATGATGGGCCACGCCCGTGAAGAAAAGACCGTGGTGGCACGCCCGCCCGTCCCCGCCGACGCCGGCATCGGCCTGGCGGTGCGCCAGCTCACCGTGAACAATGACCGCGGGGTGGCGGCGGTGCGTGCCCTGTCGCTGCAGGCCCGACACGGCGAGATCGTCGGCCTGGCCGGGATCTCCGGCAATGGCCAGAAGGAGCTGGTGGAGGCCCTGCTGGGCCAACGCCGCCATCTGCAGGGCGAGATCCACGTCGATGGCAAGCCCTATGCCGCCACCCGCAGCCAGATGCGCCGCCTGCGCGTGTTCGCGCTGCCCGAGGAACCGCTGCGCAATGCCTGCATCCCCGGCCTGAGCGTGGCGGAGAACATGGCCTTGCGCAATTTCGATGTCGCCCCCTTCAAGCGCGGCGGCTGGCGCATCGACCGCAGCGCCATGAAACGCCAGGCGCAATCGCTGATCGCCGCCTTCAACGTCAAGCCGCCCGTCCCGGAGCGCGCCATCGGCACGCTCTCCGGTGGCAACGTGCAACGCGCCGTGCTGGCCAGGGAGCTGGGCGAGCACGCCGATGCGGGCGCGGCCAATGTGCTCATCGTCGCCAATCCGGTCTTCGGGCTGGACTTCGCTTCGGTCGCCGACATCCACGCCCGCCTGCTGCAGGCCCGCGCACGAGGTGCGGCGGTGCTGCTGGTGAGCGAGGACCTGGACGAATTGCTGGAACTGTCCGACCGCATCCTGGTGATGACCGAAGGGCGCATCGTCCACGAGGTGCGGGATGTCCCCACGCAAGGCGCCGACCGCGCCGCCCTGGGCCGCTGGATGGCCGGGCACCAAGACCAACCTGTTCATTCCGAGGCCGCATGATCCGTATCGACGCCGCTCCCTACCCTTACCAACTCCACCCGCGCAGTACAGCGCTGGTGGTCATCGACATGCAGCGCGACTTCGTCGAGGAAGGTGGCTTCGGCAGCGCGCTCGGCAATGACGTGCGTCCGCTGGCGGCCATCGTGCCGACCGTGGCGGCGCTGCTGCAACTGGCGCGCCAGGCCGGCCTGCTGGTGGTGCACACGCGTGAATCTCACCTGCCCGATCTGTCCGACTGCCCGCCTGCCAAGCGCCTGCGCGGCAACCCCACCCTGGGCATCGGCGATATCGGGCCGATGGGGCGCATCCTGGTGCGCGGCGAGCCGGGCAACCAGATCCTGCCGCAACTGGCTCCCATCGCCGGCGAGATCGTCATCGACAAA
>JAFAMT010000382.1 GCA_019233085.1 Herbaspirillum sp. | reverse complement strand
GCTGGACGAGCGTTTCCGCTATGACGACGGCCAGACCCAGACCCGCGTCTGGACCCTGGTACGCCAGAGCGATGGCAGCTGGCGCGGTCGCGCCGGAGATGTCATCGGCGAGGCGCTGGGGCAGACGGCCGGCAATGCCCTGCACTGGAACTACACCTTGCTCTTGCCCGTGGACGACAAACAATACGAAGTGCAGATGGACGACTGGATGTACCAGCTGGATGAACGCACGCTGGTCAACCGCACCAGCATGCGCAAGTTCGGTGTGGAAGTCGGACAGGTGACCCTGTTCTTCCGCAAGGAGCAGCCATGAATACGCAGACACGGCCCGCCCCCAAGAGCGTGGCCCAGGAGCATGAACCGGCCCAGCCCGTGCGCCCCGCGCCGCTGTTCGGACCGATGAATCGTCCCCTGCAGGACCTGCGCGGCCTGCGCATCTGGCTGGTCGGCGCCTCCAGCGGCATCGGCGCCGAACTGGCGCGCCAGGCGCTGGCCGCCGGTGCGCGGGTGGCCTTGTCGGCGCGTCGGGCCGATGCCCTGGAAGAAGTCGCCGCCGGTCACAAGGAAGCCTTCATCGCGCCGCTGGATGTGCTCTGCCGCGACGCCTGGCGCGACCAGCATGCGCGCATCGTGCAAGCCCTGGGCGGGGTGGATTTGCTGGTCTTCTGCGTAGCCAAATACCGGCCCGAGCGCAGCTGGGAAGTGCAGGAGGAAGAAGCCGAGCACACCCTGCGCACCAACCTGGCCAGCGTCTATTCGGCCCTGGGAGCGGCGCTACCCGAGATGCTCGCGCGCGGAAGTGGTGGCATTGCGCTGGTGGCCAGCGTGGCGGGCTATGTCGGCCTGCCTGGCGCCAGCGTCTACGGTCCGGGCAAGGCGGCGCTGATCAACCTGGCCGAAATCCTCTACAGCGATTTGCGCCCCCGGGGATTGAATGTCTACCTGGTCAATCCGGGTTTCGTGAAGACCGATCTGACCGACCTGAACGACTTTCCCATGCCGGCCCTGCAGACCCCGCAACAAGCGGCCCAGGCCATCTGGCGCGGCATCGTCGAGGGGCGCTTCGAGATCCATTTCCCGCTGCGCTTCACGTTCTGGCTCAAGCTGCTGCGGCTGTTGCCGTTCCGCCTGCGCTTCATGCTGTTCCAGCGTTTCCTGCTGAAATGACGTTGGCTAACCTGGATCGCTTGCTGGCGTGGTACGGCACGCTGGATCGCGACAGCCTGGCGCGCATCGGCGAGTTCTATGCGCAGGATGCGCATTTCAAGGATCCGTTCAACGACGTCAAAGGATTGCGCGCCATCGCGGCCATCTTCGAACACATGTTCGAGACCACCGAGGCGCCGCGCTTCGTGATCCTGGAGTCGATGGGGCAGGGCGCCCAGGCCTTCGCCACCTGGCGTTTCGAGTTCGGGCTCAAGGGCCGTCTCTATACGGTGCTGGGGGCGACCCATTTCCGCTTCGATGCAGCGGGTCTGGTCATCGATCATCGCGATTACTGGGATGCGGCCGAGGAGCTGTGGCAGAAGCTGCCCGTCATCGGTGGGCCGGTGCGCTGGTTGCGTGGCAGGTTCAGCGTTGGGCAGGATTGAGGCCGGCGGTTTTTCTTCGGTACCTCAATCCGTCGTGCTGGGGCTCCAGAAGGCCTGCCGCACCGCCGGCAAGGCCAGCAGGCGCTCCACCAGTGCATCGAGTTCGTCGCCATCGACCGAGGTCGCCGCCAGCGTGGCTTCGATTTCCACTTCGTCGTCCGTGAAGGGGCGTACATCCAGGCCATGCGTGGGATGGCGGCTTTGTTCCAGCATGTCCGTGACGGCGGCCAGCACGCGCTTCTGGTGGGCGCTTTCGACGATCAGGTGCAGGGTGTTGGTCACTTCCACCGAAGGCACGTCCAGCGGCTTGCGGTTGATGGTGTTGACCACCGGACGCAAGAGCGTATTGGCCGCCAGCACGAACACGGTGGCCAGGATCGCCTCCAGGATCAGGTCGGCGCCGGCGGCCGCACCCACGGCGGCCGAACCCCACAGGGTGGCGGCGGTATTGATGCCGCGCACATTGCCTTCTTCGCGCATGATCACGCCGGCCCCCAGGAAACCCACCCCCGAGACCACATAGGCCACCACGTGCACGGCGCCGTCATGGCCACCCATGCGGTTGGCCATGTCCACGAACACCGCCGCCCCCAGTGCCACCAGCACATTGGTGCGCAGGCCGGCGGTACGTTGCCGGTACTGGCGTTCCAGGCCGATCAGGCCACCGAGGATGAAGGCGGCGGTCAGGCTGACAAAGGTGTCGAGCAGCGAAGCGAGGTCGATGTTGCGGATGAATTCCATGGACGGTTCCGGTCAGGCATGTTGGGGCTGAAGCGCCGCCGTGGCTGGACGGATGTCCACGGCGGCTGCGCAATGTTGCGCGATGATGCCTCAACTTTGCAACAAGCGCATGACAAGATCGTCAGGCGCAGGTCACGGCCTGGACTTCACTGACCGGCTCAGCTCAGGCTGCCTGCTTCCCCAGATGATGCAGCAGTGAGTCATCACGGCCCGGCTTGACCGGGGTGAAATCGCGGTGGGCGATGAACTCCGGCCGGGTCGGCTTGGCGATCGCATTGGAGACTGCATTGAGGGTCAGGTAGACGATGCGGCGCGGGTAGGGCGTGATATTGCCCGCCGATCCATGCACCAGGTTGGCATGGAACATCAAGACGCCGCCGGCCTTGCCGGTGGGGGTGACGATGCCGTTCTGTTCCACCAGTTCGGTGACGGTGGGCTGGTCCAGCGTCCAGAGCGGGTAGGAGGTGGTCTCCAGATCATGCTCGGACTTGAGCGCGCCGCTCTTGTGGCTGCGCGGCACCAGCATCAGCGGGCCATTGATGGGCATGACCTCGTCCAGGAACACGGCG
>JAFAMT010000363.1 GCA_019233085.1 Herbaspirillum sp. | reverse complement strand
GTATGCGGCCAGGGCCGCCTACGATGACCTGATCCAGGGTGCCTCGGGGATTTCCTGGCTGATGAGCCAGTCCGGCGCCACCGCGCCGCGCTATGCGCCGACCACCCTGGGCGACCGGGTCACGGGCCTGCATACCGTGTATGCGATCACCACCGCGCTCTATGAGCGGGAGCGCTCGGGCAAGGGCCAGTCGGTGGTGGTGCCGATGTTCGAGTCGATGGTGCAGTTCGTGCTCGGCGATCACCTGGGCGGACTCAGCTTCAGCCCCGCCCAGGGCGAGCCCGGCTATGCGCGACTGCTGACGGAGCATCGCCGTCCCTATGAAACGCTGGACGGCCACCTGTGCGTGCTGATCTACAACGACAAGCAATGGAAGGCCTTCTTCGCGGCCATCGGTCAAGGCGAGCGCTTCGACAACGATGCCCGCTTCAGCACCCACACCAACCGCGCCCGGCATATCGGCGAAGTGTATGCCGAGGTGGCGCGGCTGATGCGCGAGCGCACCACGCAGCAATGGCGCACGCTGCTCGATGCCGCCGACATTCCCAACATGCCGATGAATTCGCCCCACGACCTGCTGGATGATCCGCATCTGCAGGCGGTGGACTTCATCCGCCATGTCGAGCATCCCACCGAGGGGCCGCTGCGCACCCCGGGCAATCCCACGCAATGGTCGCGCACGGCGTGCACGCCCGCCTCTCCCGCACCAGGACTGGGTGAACACACGGCCGAGGTGCTGGAGGAACTGGGATACACGCCCGACGACATCGCCGCCCTGCGCAGGCGCGGCGCAACGGGAAACACCTGACAAGGAGCAAGCATGGACTTTGAACTGGATGAGGATCAACAGCAGATCTGCGACGCGGTAGAACGCGTCTGCGCCCCCTTCGATGCGCAGTACTGGCTGCGCAAGGATAGCGAGGGAGGCTTTCCCGATGACTTCCACCAGGCGCTGGCGCAGGCGGGATGGCTGGGCATCGCCATGCCGCAGCAATACGGCGGCGCCGGGTTGGGCATCACCGAAGCCGCATTGATGATGCAGACCATCGCGGCCACCGGTGCAGGACTCTCGGGGGCATCAGCGGTGCACATGAATATCTTCGGCCTGCATCCGGTGGTGGTCTTTGGCAGCGATGCGCAAAAGCAGCGCTGGTTGCCGCCCCTGATCGCCGGACAGGACAAGGCCTGCTTTGCCGTGACCGAGCCCAACACCGGCCTGAACACCCTCAAGCTGAAGACGCGTGCTGTGCGGCAAGGTGAGCACTACCATGTCTCTGGGCAGAAGGTCTGGATCTCCACCGCCCAGGTAGCCAACAAGATCCTCCTGCTGGCGCGCACCACGCCGGTGGAGGACGCCCGTGGCACGCAGGGACTGTCACTGTTCTATACCGACCTGGATCGCGCACGCATCGATGTTCGCGAAATCGAAAAGATGGGCCGCAAGTGCGTCGATTCGAACGAGCTGTTCATCGACGACCTGCGTATACCCGTAGAGGACAGGATCGGCGAGGAAGGCGAGGGATTCAAGTACATCCTGCACGGCATGAATCCCGAGCGCATCCTGATTGCCTCGGAGGCGGTCGGACTGGGCCGGGCGGCGCTGAAGCTGGCGGCCCAGTATGCCAATGAGCGCATCGTCTTCGATCGTCCCATCGGCCAGAACCAGGCAATCCAGCATCCGCTGGCGCGCTCGTGGATGGAGCTGGAAGCAGCCCACCTGATGGTGCTCAAGGCAGCATCGCGCTACGACGCGGGGCGAAACTGCGCCGCCGAAGCCAACGCCGCCAAGTACCTGGCCGGCGAGGCTTGCTTCAACGCCTGCCAGAACGCCATCCTCACGCATGGCGGCATGGGCTTTGCCAGGGAATACCACGTCGAGCGCTATCTGCGCGAGGCGTGGATCCCGCGACTGGCGCCGGTGAGCCCGCAACTGATTCTCTGCTTCATCGCAGAGAAGGTCCTGGGCCTGCCGAAGTCTTATTGAAACTGTTCGGAAAGCCGAGGCAAGCCGCCCCCGTCCTCAGTTCAGCGCCTGCTTGACGGCACCGCCCGGAACCACCCGCGACTTCCTGCTCAGGACCAGCAGGATGATCACACTCACCACCGACAGGCCCACCAGCGGCAGCAGTGCCAGCGCATAGCTGCCGGTGGATTCCTTGACCCAGCCATAGACGTTGACCATCAGCCCGCCACCGATGAGATTGGAGACGGCATTGATCCCCGCCAGGCCGGCGGCGGCCGAACCGGTGGCCAGCCAGCCGGTGGCCATGGCCCAGAACGGTCCCTTGAAGGAATAGGCACCGATGAGCACCAAGGTCAGCAGCAGCACCACCAGCGCCAGCGAATGGAACAGGTTGGCCAGCACCAGGCCGCCACCGATGAGCATGAGCGGGATGGCGGTATGCCAGCGACGCTCGCCGCTACGATCCGAATGGCGGCCCCACCAGACCATCAGCACCGAGGCGATCAGGTAGGGAATCGAGTTGACCAGGCCGGTCTGCATCACCGACAGGCCAAAGGATTTCAGCAACTGCGGCTGCCACACGTTCAATACCGTACCCGCCGCCGAGGCACAGGAGCAGACCAGCGCCATGCCCAATACGTGCGGCGTGCTGAAGAGCTTCCACAAGGGGATATGCACCTTGGCGGCGCGGCTGGCGGCTTCCTTGTCCATGGTCGCGATGAGCCATTCGCGCTGGCGGGCATCGAGCCAGGTCGCCTGCGCCGGCCGGTCGGTCAGGAAGAACAGGCAGACGCCACCCAGCAGCACCGTAGGCAGGCCCTCCAGCATGAACAGCCAGTGCCAGCCGCGCAGGCCGGCCGTGCCATCCATCTGCAGCAGCAGCGCCGAGACCGGCGAGGCCACGAAGCTGGCAGCCGGGATGGCCACCATGAACAGCGCCACGATGCGCGCACGATAGGCCGACGGGATCCAGTAGCTCAGGTACAGCACCACACCGGGGAAGAAACCGGCCTCGGCCGCCCCCAGGATGAAGCGCACGACATACAGCGAATTGGGCCCCTGCACCAGCGCCGTGCTGGCCGAGACCAAGCCCCAGGTGATCATGATGCGCGCCAGCCACTTGCGCGCGCCGAACTTCTGCAGCGCCAGGTTGCTGGGCACCTCGAAGATGAAATAGGCGATGAAGAACAGGCTGCTGGCAAAGCCGAACATCCTGGGCGACAGGCCGATGTCATGGTTCATCTGCAGCGCGGCCATGCCGATGTTGCCACGGTCGATGAAGGCGAACAGGTAGCACAGCATCAGGAAGGGCAACAGGCGCCAGGTGACGCGGCGCACGGTAGCTCGTTCCAGCTGCTTGTCGTCGATGATTGTCTCCATGAGTCTCTCTCTGAAGGAAGGGGTGCCGCCTTGTCCTGGCGGCTGGCCCCGTGGTGATTATGGATCAGGCCGGCACGGCTTGCGCAGCCTGTGCCTCCAGCACCGCCAGCACATTGCTGGCTGCACCCGTGCCCATGGCGATGTAGGCATCTTCGGTGACACCGCCGATATGCGGGCTGAGGATGACGTTGGGCACGTCCTGCAAGGGATGGGGTGCGGCGAAGGGCTCCTTCTCGAAGCTGTCCAGGCCGGCCGCACGCAGCTTGCCAGAGGCCAGCGCGGCGATCAGGGCTTGCTCGTCGATCAAGCCGCCACGGGCGGTATTGACCAGGATGGCGCCATCCTTCATGCGCGCCAGCGAGGCGGCGTTGATCATATGACGGTTCTCGGCGGTCAGCGGGCAATGCAGCGAAAGCACGTCGGCACGAGCGAAGAGCGTGTCCAGATCGGCCAGTTGCGCGCCGGCCGGCGCCTCCTTGGCGAACGGGTCGTAGGCCAGCACCTGCATGCCCAGCGCTACCGCCGTGGCCGCCACGCGACGACCGATGGCACCCAGGCCGACCAGGCCGATGGTACGACCCTGCAGCTCCAGGCTCTTGTGGCTGGACTTGTCCCAGTGGCCCTGGCGCATGCGCGCATCCAGGCCCACCACGTTCTTGGCGCAGGCCATCACCAGTGCCCAGGTGTGCTCGGCCACGGCCGGGGCATTGGCGCCGGCGGCGGCCTTGACCGCGATGCCGCGCGCTTGCGCGGCCTGGCTGTCGATGGTGTCGATGCCGGTGCCGTGCTTGGAAATCACGCGCAGGGCCGGGCTGGCATCCATGACGCGTCCGGTTACGCCGCCGTAGCGCACGATGATGCCCACCGGCTGGTGCTGCTGCGACAGCCGCACCAGGTCATCCTCGGTCGGCTTGGCGCCGGCGTAGACCAGTTCATAGTCGTGCAGGATCGCTACTGCCTCCGGCGCCAGGTCCACGCCGGTGACGATCACCACGCCCTTCTTGCCGGCGCCGCTCACAGCGATTCTCCTTCGGCCAGCACGCCGCCCTTGCGCAGCGCGCCTTCCAGCCAGGCCGGACGCAGCGGGCCGCCGGTGCGGATCTCGGTCAGGCGCTTGGTCTCGTCGGCCACCTTCTTGGCGGCCGCGCCCAGCAGGGAAGCGGCCTTCTCACGCTCGACCACCACCACGCCATCGGCGTCACCCACGATCAGGTCGCCTGGCTGCACGCTGGTGCCACCGACCGAGATCGGCCAGTTCACGCGGCCGGCGATATTCTTGGTGGGGCCATTGGGGTTGGCGCCCACGGCATAGACCGGGAAGCCGATCTGGCGGATGGCTTCGGTATCGCGCACCGAGCCGAAGATGATGATGCCGGCCAGGCCGCTGGCCTTGCACTGCGAGACCATGATCTCGCCCATCAGCGCGCAGGTCTCGTCGCCCTTGCCATCGATGACCAGCACGTCGCCCGGCTTGGCGATGGCCATGGCGGCGTGGATCATCAGGTTGTCACCGGGACGCACTTCGACGGTGATGGCGGGACCAGCCACGCGCATGGACGGCGACAGCGGCGCCACGCGGCTGCTCAGGGTGCCACGGCGGCCGGCCACGTCGGCCAGGATGGAGGCGGGGAATTCGGCGGCCTGGGCGACGACGCTGGCGTCGACGCGTTCGATGTCACGGATGAAATCGGGTTGGGTGCTCATGATGATCCTTTACGTTGGCTGAAGATTGGCAATGCGAAATGAGGCCCGGGCAGATGCTCAGGCATGGGAATACATGGGCAGGCCGGCCACCGGCACGTCGGCGCGCAGGATGGATCCGGTCTGGGATTCGGTGATGAAGAGGCTCTTTCCCTCCGGCCCGCCGAAGGCCAGGTTGGTGGTGGAGATGCCGGCGTTGGAACGGATCCGCAGCAGGGGCTCGGCGAACTTGGAGAGCCGCCAGATGGAGCCGAAGCCGGTATGAGCGATGTAGAGACAGCTCTCCGAATCCAGCGCCAGGCCGTCGGGCCCGGCCATGCCGCCATGCAGGTTGGCGAACACGCCGACCTTGCCGACCACGCCGTTGTGGTGCAGCGGGATGCGCCAGATCTGCTGGGCCCGGGTCACCGCCACCAGCAGGTGGTTCAGCGCCGGGTCGTAGACGATGCCGTTGGGGCTGGGGATGGTATTGATCAGGCAGGTGAGCTGGCCTTCCGGCGAGAGCTTGTAGACGCGCCCGGTGGGATCCTGCAGGCCGGTCTGGCCCTGGTCGGTGAAATAGATCTCGCCCTGCGGGCCAAACACCAGGTCGTTGACGCCCTTGAAGCCTTCGGAGCCGACCGTCTCCAGCAGCGGCGATACCACTCCGGTATCGGGGTCCAGCTGCACCAGGCCGCGCTTGTAGTCGGTGATGACGATGCGGCCGCTCTTGTCGATCTTGAGGCCATTGGGCCAGCCGTCGTATTCGGTGACCAGTTCCCACTGGCCTTCTGCGGAGATGCGGAAGATGCGGCCATACGGAATATCGGTCACGTACAGGCGGCCCTGGCGGTCGAAGGACGGACCTTCGAGGAAGGAATCGATGGGCAGGCCACCGCGATTGGCGTCGCCCCAGCTGTTCTTCCTGGGCTTGCGGAAATGGTCGGGCAGGCGGGTGAAGACGGTGGTCTCGACGACCGGCGGCGGTGCGAAGAAGCTCATGCTGTTTCCTTGGAGGTAGGGTTGCCTGCGCGCGCCGGATCGCCCAGCGCCAGCGTGATGACCGCGCCCAGCAGCAGGGCACCGGCCACGAAGATCAGGGGATAGGTAAAGCCCTGGGTCGATTCGCGGATGAAGCCGATCACCGACGGTCCGACGAAGCCGCCCAGGTTGCCGATGGACACGATCAGGGCCAGCCCGCCGGCCGCAGCACGGCCGGTCAGGAAACCCGAGGGGATGGCCCAGAAGGTCGCCTGGAAGGACAGGATGGAGGCCACCGCGACGGTGATGGCCAGCATCTTCAACAGCGGCGTATGCAGGAAGGCCGAGATGGCCAGCGCCACCCCTGCCAGCACGATGGCGCCGGCCACGAAGAGCAGGCGATGCTGGCTGCGATTGGCCAGGCGCGCCCACAGCGTCATGGCAATGGCACCCACGACATAGGGCAAGGCCGCCACCAGGCCCACCTGGTGCGGTGGCAGGCCGAATTCCCTGATGATCTGCGGCAGCCACAGGCCGATGCTGAGCGAGCCGAGGATGCCGCAGAAGTTGGCGCCGGCCAGCGCGAACACGCGCCAGTTGGTGAAGGCATCCTTGAGCTTGTTGCCGTGGCGCGCGGCCAGCACGTTCTGCTCGTTGGCCAGTTCGCCTTCCAGCCATTGCTTCTCGGCCGCAGTGAGCCAGCCGGCCTTGGCCGGACGGTCCGGCAGCAGGAACAGGCACAGCACCCCCAGCGCCACGGCCGGCAGGGCCTCCAGCAGCAACAGCACCTGCCAGCCCTGGAAGCCCCACATGCCGTGCAATTCCATCAGTGCGCCCGAGAGCGGTGAACCGATGATGTTGGCCACCGGAATGCCGACCAGGAAGAAGGCCGTCGCCTTGCCACGCCAGGCGCCCGGGAACCATTGCGTGAAGTACAGGTAGATGCCCGGCGTGAAACCGGCCTCGGCCATGCCCAGTAGGAACCGCGCCAGCGCAAAACTCTTGGGACCGACCACGAAGGCCGTGGCCATGGAAATCACGCCCCACGAAATCATGATGCGCGAGATCCACATGCGCGCACCGAAACGATGCAGCGCCAGGTTGCTGGGGATCTCGAAGAAGAAATAGCCGATGAAGAACAGCCCCGCACCCAGGCCGAACTGCGAGGGCGTCAGGCCCAGGTCGCGGTTCATGGTCAGGGCGGCGAAGCCGACGTTGATGCGGTCCAGGTAGCTGACCACGTAGCACAGCAGGATGAAGGGAATCAGGCGACGCATCACCTTCTTCATGGTGGCCGTTTCGCTCACTGCGGCGCTGTCTGCCGGAGCAGAGGCCGCTTGCGTCACGGCGGGGGTGGAGAGCTGGCTCATGGAATTCCTTCAGAAGTGGTACAGGCGCGCCGGATTGGCCACCAGCACGGTATGGATCGTCGCGGCCGAGCCCAGCCAGGTGCTCATCACATCGAGCAGGCGGGCATCATCGGGCTTGTGCTGTTCGGTCGGGTGTGGCCAGTCGCTGCCCCACACCAGCTGGGTCGGCGCGATCTGCACCAGCGTGCGTGCCAGCGGGGCGACGTCGGCGTAGTCCGGGGCACCGCTCTTGCTGTAGAGATAGGCGCCCGAGAGCTTGACGCTGGCGCGCTGCTCGCGCATCAGGCCGGTCACGAAATCGAACACCGGATGCGCGGCCGTGGCCTGCAGCGGGATGCGCGCGAAGTGGTCGAACACCAGCGGCACGGGCAGGCGGCCCAGCAACGCGCGGTTGGCCAGCAGGTCGTCGTTGGACATGTTCACCTGCAGATGCCAGCCCAGCGGCGCCACCCGGCGCGCCAGCGCTTCCATCATCGCCACCGTGGTCACCGAACCCAGCGCCAGGTTGAAGCGCAGGCCGCGCACGCCGGCACGGTGCAGGCGTTCCAGTTCGTCATCGGCGACGCGGTCGTCGACCACGGCTACGCCGCGCGCAGTGGGGCCAAGTTGCGCCAGGGCATCCAGGATGCAGCGGTTGTCCACGCCATAGGCCGACGGTGTCACCACCACGTTGCGCGTGGTCCCCAGGCGTTGCTGCAGGCGACGGTACATGGGAACGGTGGCGTTGGGGTGCAGCAATTTCGCGCCGGGCGCCCACGGGAAGCGGTCGTCGTAGATGTGCATGTGGCAATCGCAGGCGTCGGCCGGCAGGCTTGTGCTGGCGCGTTCGGTGCCGGCGGAATGGGCGTAGGCAGCCTCCTGGGCCTGCAACAGCGGGGTGTAGGCGCCGCTGCCGACGGCGGCAGCCAGTGCGGTGCTGCGGCGCAGGAACTGGCGCCTGGACGTGCGAGTGTGCATCAGACTTGTCTCCATGGTTTCCGGCGCCGCGAACGAAGCATCGAGCGGGCGGGGTTATTGTTTGGAGGCCAGTCTACGTGCCGGAATATTTAATGTATATTTGCTTTTATTTTACAAACCATAAATTCCAGGAATGAATCATGGACTTCCGCGATCTCCGCTATTTCGAGGTCATCGCCGAGGAAGGGCATGTGGGCCGCGCCGCCGAACGGCTCTACAAGACCCAGCCCGCGCTGACCAAGTGCATCGACCGGCTGGAAGATGAACTGGGCGCGCCGCTGTTCGAGCGGGTGGGACGCGGCATCCGCCTCACCGCCGTGGGCCAGGCGCTGCTGACCCGGGCACGGCGCATCAGCCTGATGATGGACGAGACCGCGCGCGAGATCGGCGACTACGCCAACGGCCGGGAAGGCAACATCCGCCTGGGTTGCGTCCCCACGCTGGCCGAGCACATCCTGCCGGGCATCTGCGAGCAGTTGCTGGCCGAGGCGCAGAAGGTCACCATCGACCTCAAGGTCTCGATGAACGATGCCCTGCTGGCCGGTCCCAAGGCGGGCGAACTCGATATCGTGCTGGGGCCGATGATCCAGAGCGACGATGTCTTCCACACCGAGGAAATCATGCAGGACGAGATGGTGGTCATGGC
>JAFAMT010000333.1 GCA_019233085.1 Herbaspirillum sp. | reverse complement strand
GCTTCCTGCTCGATACCGAGGCGGGCCAGATCGAGATCCTGGCCGGCGACCTTTCCTTGCGGCTGCAGGATTGAACATGTTGCTCATCGACGCAGGCAATACGCGCATCAAGTGGGCCGTGCCGGCCGCGCAGCCCGGCGACGCATCACGCTGGCGGCAGCACGGGGCCGTGGCGCGGGCCGAGGTGCGCACGCTGGCAGCGGCCTGGCGCGCGCTGGCCACGGGGCCGCAGGCGGTGACGCAGGTGTGCGTGTCCAACGTGGCCGGAGCGGCCCTGCGCGAGAGTCTGGAGGCGGTGTTGCAGGAGGTCTTCGGCCCTCGCGTGGCGGTCGAGTGGTTCGCCTCTACCGAACAGCGTGCCGGCCTTCGCAACGGCTATCGCCACCCCGCCCAGCTGGGCTGCGACCGTTTTGCTGCGGCCATCGGTGCACGTGCAATGTTTCCTGGCGAGCAATTGCTGGTGGCGACCTGCGGCACCGCCACCACCATTGATGCAGTCAGCGCCGACGGACTCTTCGAGGGCGGCATGATCCTGCCCGGATTCGGCACCATGGCGACCTCGCTGGCGCTGAATACGGCGCAGCTGCCGCGCATCGACGAAGCGACCCCGCCGGAGCGGGTCTTCGCCGACAATACGGTGGACGCCATCGTCTCGGGCTGCATCGCCGCCCAGGTGGGCGCCATCGAGCACGCCCTGGCCGAGCGCCGCCGCGCTGGTCCGCCGGGGCCGCTGCGCTGCGTGCTGGCCGGCGGTGCCGGCTTGCTGCTGGCGCCTTATCTGGCGTTGGGCGATGTCCCGCTGGAAAAGGTGGATAATCTGGTCCTCATCGGCCTCCATGAGGTGGTGATGCAGGAGCGCCAGTAGCGCTTCTGCCGATCTGTAACCGACACTGAATCAAACTGACAAGGGCAAGGAAGACAAGGCGCGCATGAAGCTGAAATTGCTTTTTTGGCTGCTGCTGGTAGGCAACGTGATCCTGTTCGGGGTATCGCGCGGCTATTTCGGCGCCAGCGCGTCCGAACGGCGCGAGCCGCAGCGCCTGGCTGAGCAGCTGCATCCGGAATTGCTCAGTGTGTTGCCGGCCAACAGCGAGAAGCTGGCGTCGCAGTTGCGTGCCCAGCCGGCGCCCACCAGCCCGGCTGCTGCCAACACCACCACTGCTGCAGCCGCGCCCACGGCGGCAGCGGCGCCAGCGCAAGTTGCTGCGGTGGCCCCTTCCTGTACCGAGGTGGGCAACTTCAGCGCGGCTGATGCGCGCCGCTTCTCTGAACAGCTGGCCAGCCTCAACCTGGGTGACAAGCTGGTGCAGAAGCTGACCCAGGATGTCACCAGCCACATGGTCTATATCCCGCCCCAGGATGGCCGCGAGGGAGCGGATCGGCGCGTGGCCGAGCTGCGCCGCCTTGGCATTGGCGATTTCTATGTGATCCCCGACAGTTTCCCCAACCCGGCGCTGCGCGCCGGCGTCTCGCTGGGCATCTTCCGTACCGAAGACGCGGCCAAGGCCTATGTCAGCCAGCTGATCTCACGTGGCGTGCGCAGTGCGCGCATCATTGCGCGCCGTTCTGGCGCGGGCAAGCAGGTGTTCCAGCTGCACGACCTGAGCCCGGACGCACGCAGTGCCCTCGACCAGATCAAGAGCGCCTTCCCGGACCAGGAAATCCGCGCCTGCAGCGCCTGAGCCCGGCGGCGTTGTCAGGATCGCACACGCTGCATGTTGCAGTGCGAAGCCCGGCTTCTTTCCATGTAAAATCCCGCTCCTAAACCATCCCATCCAGCCACAGGACATTGCCATGACCACCGACCTGACCAACGTAGCCCCCCAGATCAAAGCCGAAATCCTGGCCGAGGCGCTGCCGTATATCCGTAAATTCCACGGCAAGACCATCGTGGTCAAGTACGGCGGCAACGCGATGACCGAGGAAAGCCTCAAGCACGGTTTCGCCCGTGACGTGATCCTGTTGAAGCTGGTGGGCATGAACCCGGTGGTGGTCCACGGTGGTGGCCCGCAGATCGATGCCGCGCTCAAGAAGATCGGTAAGCAGGGGACCTTCGTCCAGGGTATGCGCATTACCGACGAAGAGACCATGGAAGTGGTGGAATGGGTGCTGGGCGGCGAAGTGCAGCAGGACATCGTGATGCTGATCAATCACTATGGTGGCCAGGCGGTGGGCCTGACCGGCAAGGATGGCGGCCTGATCCGTGCACGCAAGATGCAGATGCCGGACAAGGAGCATCCGGGCCAGTTCCTGGACATCGGTTACGTGGGCGAGATCGAGGCGATCAACCCGGCGGTGGTCAAGGCGCTGCAGGATGATGCCTTCATTCCCATCATCTCGCCTATCGGTTTCGGTGACGACGGCCAGGCCTACAACATCAATGCCGACGTGGTGGCCGGCAAGATCGCCGAGATCCTGCACGCCGAAAAGCTGATCATGATGACCAATATCGCCGGCGTCCAGGACAAGGCCGGCAACCTGCTGACCGACCTGTCGGCCCGCGAGATCGACGAGATGTTCGCCGACGGCACCATCTCCGGCGGCATGCTGCCCAAGATCTCCTCGGCCCTGGATGCGGCCAAGTCGGGCGTGAACACGGTGCACATCATCGACGGCCGCATCGAGCACTCGCTGCTGCTGGAAGTGCTGACCGAGCAGGCGTTCGGCACCATGATCCGCTCGCACTGAGGACGACTGCCGAGATCAACAGAAAAGGGATGAGCCAGCTCATCCCTTTTTTTCGCCCCGCAGGGGCAGGCCTGTCCCGCTTTGACCGGGCAGATTGTCGCTGCAACGGCTGCATGCTAGTCTGCCGTCCATTGTCTTGCCCATTCACGCTCACGGAGAAGTCATGAAATTGTTCAAGCACGTCCTGTTCGCGCTCGCCTTTGTCTCGGTGTCCGGCGCGGCCTCGGCCGCCCCGGCCAGCGAAGCGTCGATCCGCCAATTGCTCGAGCTCACCCAGGCCCGCAAGGTGTCCGACGGAGTGCAGCTGCAGTACGGCAACCTGGTGGACGCTGTCGTCAAGCAGGCGCTCAAGGGCAATACGCCCAATGCCAAGCAGCAACAGGCCATCGACAAGCTCAAGGCGCGGCTGCTGGGCCTGGTCAAGGATACGGTCTCCTGGCAGAAGATGGAGCCCTCGTACCTGCAGCTCTACAGCGAGACCTTCACCGAAGAGGAAGTGGCGGGGATGCTGGCTTTCTACAAGACCCCGGCCGGACAGGCCGTGATCCACAAGATGCCGGTGCTGATGCAGAAGAACACCGCGCTGATCCAGCAGATGACGGTGAGCATGCAACCGCAGCTGGAGCAGATCCAGCGTGATTTCCTGGCCGAACTGAAGGCCGCCAACTGAGCGCGGGTCAGGCAAGCGAAAAAGGGATGAGCATGCTCATCCTTTTTTTATCCGTGCTCGCCAGGGCCGCTGACCCGATGCGTCTTCGCCTCAGTAGAGTTGCCTGATCGTCAGTCCCTTCCTGGCCAGCAGGGCCGGGACACCCTCCGGGCCGACCAGGTGCAGGATGCCGATGGCGGCGACGGCCTTGTCGGTCTCCCTTAGCAAGCTGGCAATGCCGTCGGCCAGGCCGGGATTGCGTTGTTCCAGCAGCGCTTCTCGGGTGAAGCGGTTGCTGAAGCTGTCGTCATCCTGCAGCTCCTTGAGGGCGGTGGCGAAGCCTGCGCTGTCGGCGTGGCGCCAGGCGTCGACCAGGCGATCGAGCTTGCGGGTGAGGTCATCGTCGTCCAGTTCGTCCAGGCTGTCCTTGAGGAACTGCGCCTGCTGCGTGGCATCCAGGCGGCTGAAGATGCCCATCTGGCGCTCGGCGCTTTCCAGTTCCACCACCCGCGCGCCATGCTGGCGCACGGCCTCGGCCAGGTAGCTGTCGACCGCCAGTGCGGAGCGGTAGCCGTGTTGCTCATAGGCTTGCACGGTCAGCGCCATGGCCAGCATCCAGGGACGCATGGCTTCGATGGATGCCAGTGGTATCTGGTAGCGTTGCAGCGCGGCCAGGGTGCGTTGCGCCAGCGCCGGATCGACCTGGTCCTGGAAGCGCTGGCCAGCCGGATAGAGGCCATGGCGCCGGACCGCCGCCTGCAGCGCGCCGATATTGCCAGGATCCAGCTCCAGCGCCAGCACGGGGGCCTCGGCCAGGGCCTGCGTCAACCCTGGCTCCAGCGGGTAGAAATCGGCTGCGCCGACGTGGATGGTACCGAACAGCAGCAGCGTATGGCGGCCATCGGAGACCTGGTAGAGCGCGCCGTGTGGTGACGCTGTACGGGGAGCGGCAGGCGTGGCGGCCGACGGCGCCTGCGCCAGTGCCGCGGGCAAGTAAAAGCAGGACAGCCAGGTCAATATCACTATAATCAATCGTTGCATCACTCCGGTCACTGCTGGCCTTTCCTTTTCATTCTCTGTTGCTGCTTGCTGATCCGCACCCAGGCTCGTCGCCGGGGCGGTCGTTCCTGATTTATGGCGTCCAATACTACACCGCTCTGGTTGTTCGATCTCGACAATACCCTGCACAACGCATCACATGCGATCTTTCCGGCCATCAATGCCAACATGAATCGCATCATCACGCGGGTGCTGGAGGAGGGCGGGCATCCCTGCGACGAGGCGGCGGTCAATCACCTGCGTCGTCATTACTGGAAGCTCTATGGCGCGACCCTGCTGGGCATGGTGCGCCACCACGGTGTGCGTATCGAGGATTTCCTGCACGAGGCCCATCTCTTCGACGACCTGCCGGGCATGGTCAGGGCCGAGCGTGGCATCGGCCGCTGGCTGCGCCAGCTGCCGGGGCACAAGATCCTGCTGACCAACGCGCCACACCGCTATTCACGTGAACTGGTGCGGCACCTGGGCCTGCATCGCCATTTCTCGCATCATCTCTCCATCGAATCCATGCACGTGCACCGCCAGTTGCGGCCCAAGCCGTCGCGGCTGATGCTGCGCAAGCTGCTGGCGCGTCACAAGATCGCGCCGCATCGTTGCATCCTGGTCGAGGATACCGTGGACAACCTCAGGAGCGCCCGCCAGCTGGGTGTGCGCACGGCCTGGGTGACCCAGTACCTGCGCGGCAGCCAGGCCTTGCTGGGGCATATCGGGGGGCAGCGGGTGTTGAGCCGCTTGCCGGGCTATGTCGATGTGAAGGTACGCTCGGTGCGCCACCTGCCGCGCCGGCTGGCGGCGTTGGGTGCGCGGCGCTGAGGCTTGACCAGGCTGCAGAGGCTTCAGGCAGGGTTCAGTCGGCGCAATCGGCGCACCAGCCCTTGATGGTCAGCTCCACCTCATGGCTTTGGAAACCCTTGCCCAGGGTCTTGCGCAGGGCCGACTGGAGCTGGGCGGCGGTGGAGCGATGCTTGTCCGCATCCGGCAGGACGGTAGCCAGGAAATCGGTGCCATCGCTGGCATCCAGGCAGAACACGCGGGCGCAGCGGGTGCACTTGAAATGGCCATGCTGGTGCTGCTTGCCCTGGCTATGGTCGTGCAGCCCCTGTTCGGGATGGTCGGTACCGGCGCTGTAGCGGAAGATACGGTCGTCGCTGGAAATCTTGTGCGCCAGCCCGGCTTCGGTGAGGCAATCCAGCGCGCGGTAGAGGGTGACGCGGTCCATGCCGGCAAAGCGGTCCTGGATATCCTGGTGCGATGCCGCGCTCCGGGTTTCCAGCAGGGCGCCCAGCACATTGACCCGTGCCTGGGTCACGCGCAGGCCGGCCTCGCGCAGCTGGGCCTCTGCCAGCACCGCCATGGCGGCGGCCTGGGGAGTGCTGCTGGGGGTGGAGTGATCGGCGGCTTTGGCTTTCATGGTCGGCATCTGCTGGATAATTCAAGGGGCCAGGCGACTGGCGAAAGACGAACGTGGAGAAGAGGGCTACGTCCCCTGTCCATCTATTTTAGCCCATGCGGGAGGGACTTTCCCCCCTGGCTTGCCAAGCTGGCCTATTTGCCACCGCCCTTGCGGGCGCGCGGATGGGCCTGGTCATAGACCTGGGCCAGGCGCTGGAAATCCAGGGCCGTATAGACCTGGGTGGCGCTGATGGAGGCGTGTCCCAGCATCTCCTGGACCGCCCGCAGGTCGCCCGAGCTTTGCAGTACATGCGAGGCGAAGGAATGGCGCAGCATGTGCGGATGGACGTCGCCGGCCATGGCCAGCGCCCGTCCATGCGCCTTCAGGCGCAGCTGCGTCACGCGCGGCGACATGCGCGTGCCGCGTTCGCTCAGGAACAGCGCATGCGCGTCGGCACCGCCGTCGGCCTTGACCAGCGTGGCTCGCAGCGGCAGCCAGTCGGTGATGGCCTGCAGGGCGGCCTGGCCGACCGGTACCTTGCGTTTCTTGCCACCCTTGCCAGTGACGGTGACCTCGGCTTCGGCGATATCGATCCAGCCCGCCGACTCATGGCCGTGCTCGCGGACATCAGCCACATCGATACCGACCAGCTCGGAGACCCGCAATCCGCTTGAATACAGCAATTCGAACATGGCCCGGTTGCAGGCGGCCAGCGTGGAATCGGGATCGCGCAGCGGATCACCCTGCGACACCAGGCGCACGGCATCATCGGTGGCCAGCGCCTTGGGCAGGGGTTTGCTCTTCTTGGGGGATTTGACACCCTCGACCGGATTGGCCGACAAGGGGATCTCTTGCGACATCCAGTCGAAGAACCCGCGCCAGGCAGACAACTTGCGAGCGATCGAGCGGGCATCCAGTCCACGGGCATGCAGCCGCGCGGCGCATTTGCGGATCTGGGCCTGGGTCGTGCGCGGCAGGTCGACCTCGGCCTGTGCCTCGCCTGCGGGCAACAGCAGGGCACGCAGCTCCTGCAGGTCGCGTCCGTAGTTGTCCAGCGTATGCGGGGAGAGCTTGCGCTGCGAGCGCAGGAAGGACAGGTAGTGCCCGATCAGTGAGGATGCCGTGGTTTCCATGCTCATCCGCTGTGCTGCTGATGTTGCCGCGTCACGCCAGGAGTACGCGGCTTCATCTGTTGCCGTCCTCGCCCGGAATCAGCGCAGCAGGCAGGCCAGGGCGGCGCTACCGGTTTCACCGATACGGGTGAGGAAATCGATCCCCATGTCGGAGGTGAAACGGCTGGGATCGGGTGAACCCAGTACCAGCAGGCCGAAGGCCTCGGGCGCGGCTCCCACGCGCAGCGGCAGGATGGCGACCGACTTGACCGATTCGGCATCGTCGAGCCAGGTGGCGGCTTCGAAATCCTTGTTCGGGCCGCAGAACGGGGCCGACAGGCCATTGGCGAACAGGCGCGCGTCGTCGGAGACGTCGCGGGTGGCCCAGTTCTCGGCGTGGTCCTGGCCCAGGTTCCACAGGCGCACGGTCACTTGCGGCACGTGGAAGATTTCCTGCAGCTGGGTCGTCAGTGCGCGCGGCAGGTCGGCGGCGTCGCGGGTGAGCAGCAGGGCGCGGCTCCAGGCCTGGAACTTGTCGGTGATCTCGTCGTTTTCCTGGGCGATGCGCATCAGGTCGGCCATGCGCAGTTCCTGGACACGGATCTTCTCGCGCAGGATTTCCATCTGGCGTTCCTGCAGCGAGACGGCACGACCCATCACCGGACTGGTCAACTTGATGGTCGAAAGCAGCTCGGCGTGCTCCTCGAAGAAGTGAGGGTGGTCGAGCAGGTAGTCGGCAATCAGGTTGGGATCCAGTTCGGTGGTCATTGTGAGGGTGTCGGTGAGAACGGCGCCGCCTGGGCTGGCGGGCAAACCGGAATTATCGCGAGATTATCCACGCTATCGCAGGCACTGACAATCGTCGGCGCGGGCTTTGAGCGCCATGCGCAGGCATCTTTGCGGCTTTTTTCCTGTCGCTGCGATGGCCGCGGAAAAAGAAACGGGCCTGCATGATTGCTCATGCAGGCCCGAATCGGTTCAATTCAGGTTGAAACCGGTATGTTCATACCGGCTTCAGGTCCTTGAATTAGAACTTGTGGCGGATACCAACAGCCACAGCGGTTTGGCTGTCGCTGGCGTTGCCAACGGTAGCCGAGCCGGTTGCATCGCCGAACACGCCGGTGTTGGCGATGTCGGTTGCGCGGATGTTAGCCACGAAAGCGTACAGGTCGGTACGCTTGGACAGCCAGTAGTCGGTACCCAGGCTGATTTGGGTCAGCTTGCCCTTGGAGGACGAGTTGAAGTCAGCACGGGTGTGGGTCACTGCGCCCAGCAG
>JAFAMT010000210.1 GCA_019233085.1 Herbaspirillum sp. | reverse complement strand
AGAACGCCAAGGTCGGCACTCTCAAGGTCAGCATCGACGACAAGGTCGTCGCCGAGCTGCCGGTGGTGGCGCTGGAATCGGTGGGCCCGGCCGGCTTCATCGGCCGCGCCTGGGACTCGCTGCGCCTGATGTTCAAGTAAGCTGCAGTCTGCTGGGTTCATTGTCCCGGCTGTGCAATATGCAAAACGCCATCGAGCAATCGATGGCGTTTTTTTATGCCGCCGCCCGGGTCGCAATCCAGTTCATGAAATGCTTGACTGCGTCGCCGTAGAACTACCGATACAACCCGGTGATGACGTAAGCGATAGGCAGTGTGAAGTGTGAGGTGAGGCTGGCTGAATCTGCCAGCTCGCCACTTGAATAAGAAACCGAATTGATCCAAAATAGGACGATGGTACATTCTCATGAGAAAAGCGGTCGCGGCCGTCCCAGGGAGTTTGATTATGACCAGGTCCTGGACCGCGCCATTACCCTGTTCCGTCAGCGCGGCTTCGGCGCAACGTCGATGGCCGACCTGGTCGAGGCGACTGCATTGACGCGCGGCAGCCTGTACAAGGCATTCAGCGACAAGAAATCCATCTATATCGCCGCGTTCGAGCGCTATGCACAACGTGGACAGCAACGTGTCCAGGCGATCGCCCGCGGCGATGGGACTGGCCGGGAACGCGTCGCGCATCTGCTGGACTATTATCTCCAGCAGTCTTGCGGCAAGTCGGGAAAGCTCGGCTGCCTGGTCATTGCGACGGGTCTTGAGGCGAGCATGCTGGAACCGGAAATCGCCTTATTGTTTCGCCAGGCGCTCAAGCGATTGGAAGACACCCTGTCAGCTCTGATTGAGGCTGGCATCGAGGACCGCTCGATACCAGCGGGGCTCGATGCGGATTCGGCGGCGAGATCCCTGCTCTGTTTCATGCAGGGCTTGCGCGTCCTCGGAAAAAGCGATGAACAACGTACGCATCTCAACAAAGATCTGGTCGAGATGGCCATGAAGATCCTGGGCTGACTATTTTTTCCTGGATGGCAAATGCCGTCCTTTTCTTTTCTTATTTTGGAACCGATATGTCCATATATAATTCCTGCGCTCCCGCTCCCGGCAACAGGGCCGACGTTGATGAAAAAGTTTTGCCGCAGCACAAGACCATGGATGTCGATGGGGTCAGGCTGCACTATGTCGAGGCTGGTTGCGGAGCGCCAATCCTGTTGATTCCCGGCTGGCCCGAGAGCTGGTATGCATGGCGGGACGTGATTCCGTACCTGGTCCGCGCCGGGCGGCGGGTGATCGCCATCGATCCACGGGGCATGGGTGACTCGGCCCATCCCGAGCACGGATTCGATCCGGGCACGGTCGCCGCCGAAATCCATCGTTTCGGTGAATTACTGGGGCTGGACAATGAGGGAGGCTGGGATATCGCCGGCCACGACGTGGGGGCATGGATTGCCTACGCCTATGCGTCTGACTGGCCCGCTGACGTCAAGAGCTTGTCCCTGCTTGATGCGGCCTTGCCGGGTATTTCTGCCCTGCCCATCGGAGGCGTTCCCACTGATGAGGTCAACAAGCGCACCTGGCATTTTTCCTTCAATCGCATCCCCGACCTTCCCGAAATCCTGGTACGCGGTCACGAGCGGGAATACCTCACCTGGCTGTTATCCCAGAAGGCCGTCCGTCCATGGGTGTTCACCCCCGATGTGATTGACGAATACGTGCGCACCTATACCTTACCTGGCGGCACGCGAACAGCGTTCGCCTACTATCGGGAATCGTTTTCGCGCGAAGCGCTGCAAGCTAACAAAGCCAGGGCAACGCGAAAGCTGGACATGCCGGTCATGGTCATCGGTGGAGAAGGCGGCGTGGCATCCGGCCTGTTCAACACCATGAAGGAAATCGCCAGTAACCTACAGGGTCACGTCCTGGAGGATTGCGGTCACTTCGTGATGGAAGAATGCCCTGGTGAAGTCGCTGGCCATCTCAACGCATTCATTTCAGCCGTGGAAACGCCACCGGCCAACCGCAGATCTTGACCTCAAAGGCAAGAACCTGCAGCTGGCCGGTGGCATTTTCCTCACTGACTGTGTCGATGCTCAGGCAGCCACGGCTTCCTTGGTCACAGCCGGTGCCACCTCATCAGCCGAGGAGCGGATCAGGTGATCGAAGGCCGACAGGGCGGCAGTAGCACCCGCACCCACGGCGATGACGATCTGCTTGAACGGTACGGTGGTCACGTCACCGGCTGCGAACACGCCCGGAATCGAGGTCTGCCCACGCGCATCGATCTCGATCTCGCCATGCTTGGACAACGCCAGCGTTCCCTTCAACCACTCGGTGTTGGGCACCAGGCCGATCTGGACGAACACACCTTCCAGTTCCACGTGCCTGACTTCGCCGGTGTCACGCTCCTTGTAGCTGATGCCGTTGACGCGCTGGCCGTCGCCGGTGATCTCGGTGGTCTGCGCCGAGGTCACGATGGTGACATTGGGCAGGCTCTTGAGCTTGCGCACCAGCACCGCGTCGGCCTTCAGTTCAGCCGCGAACTCGATCAGGGTCACATGGGCGACGATGCCAGCCAGGTCGATGGCCGCTTCCACACCCGAGTTGCCGCCGCCGATCACCGACACGCGCTTGCCCTTGAACAGCGGACCATCGCAGTGCGGGCAATAGGCCACGCCCTTGTTCTTGTATTCCTGCTCGCCGGGCACGTTCACATTGCGCCAGCGGGCGCCGGTGGACAGGATCACGGTCTTGCCCCTCAACACGCCGCCGTTGGCCAGCTTCACTTCGATCAGCTTGTCGCCCGGCACCAGGGCCTCGGCGCGTTGCACGTTCATGATGTCGACGTCATACGCCTTGACGTGCTGCTCCAGGGCCGTGGCGAATTGCGGGCCTTCGGTTTCCTTCACCGAGATGAAGTTTTCGATCGCCAGGGTATCGAGCACCTGGCCGCCGAAGCGCTCGGCCACCACGCCAGTGCGGATACCCTTGCGGGCGGCATAGATCGCAGCAGCCGCGCCAGCGGGACCACCGCCGACGATCAGTACGTCGTAGGCTTCCTTGGCGCTCAGTTCCTCACCCTTGCGGGCGGCGGCGCCGGTATCGAGCTTGGCCAGGATTTCTTCCACGCCGGTACGGCCCTGGCCGAACACTTCGCCATTCATGTAGACGGTCGGCACGGCCATGATCTGGCGCTGCTCGACTTCACCCTGGAACAGCGCGCCATCGATGGTCACCGAGCGGATGCGCGGGTTGATGATGGACATCACGTTCAGGGCCTGCACGACTTCCGGGCAGTTCTGGCAG
>JAFAMT010000146.1 GCA_019233085.1 Herbaspirillum sp. | reverse complement strand
CCGCCTTGTGGGTCAGGTCGGTGAGACAGTCGGCCAGGGCGTCGAAGTTCTTGCCGAAATGCCGGGGAAAATGGAAAGCGGTGGCGATCGTCGTCAACACCTGCTGCTTGGTCACGGCCTCGGCGCAATAGGCATAGAGAAAATGCTGATCCAGACGAGCGGCCTCCTGCTGCAGCTCGGCCACGCGAAAGGCGCGGATGGACTGCACGATATTGGGCGGCACCGTTTTAAACAAACTCATTCTCCCTTCAGTATCCATAGGCGGGGCTGTGTGGCTGTCGTGGCTGTCGTAGTTGAACTGGCTGAGCTGCAGGGCCTGCATGGCCGGGTGGGGCTGGCCTGCCCCGACCTGGCGGGCATGATCAATCCCGGATCCGGCGGAAAGTCTTGTAATGGTCGCTGGTGTAATAGTATTCGCCGGAGCTTCGGGGGTCTCCTCCGCTGATGATCCGGCGCGCGCCCCGGTTGCGCGCGCGCGGGGTCTTGACCGTGAACTCGTGATAATACCCGCGCTTTTGGCGGGGCAAAACCCCTTCATAATTGCCGAATACGACGCCATCCTTGTCATACGGGAAAGGCCCGCCCTGGCGAATCAGCGCCATGGTCTGCTGGGCTTCACGCGGCAACTGGTCAAGGTTGACCTCGGGCAAAGCGCCCGGCGCAGCGTCGCGCGCGTGGACCGGCGCCGACAGCATCAGCGCCGTCAGCAGGACCAGCCAGAATCTGGTGAATATCGAGGAAATGAATCGGACTCGCATTTGCATCCCGGGAATTGCAATTTTGTCAATAGAAAGCGACAGCACCACGTAGATTAACGCGTTGCTTTCGGCTAGGCAACCATGACGCCCGTTTCACTTGACCGGCAGCAAATCAGGCAGAGGCTTGGAGCACCTGGGCCGTATCCGGTTCAAAAAAGGCCAGCACTTCCTCGCGTTTGGCGTAGGTATCGCTTTCCCCCAGGGCAATGAGTTCGCGCGTGAAGCCCTGCTCGAACAGCAGATAGGACGCCAGCGCCGAGCCGCGCGCCTCGGTAGCGCCGATGCCGCCCAGCATGGTGCGGATCGGGCGCGGCAGGCTGGCCACGTGGCGGCTGGCGATGCTGTCGATGCGGTGGGACGGTGAAATCACCAGAGTGCGGATAGGCTTGAGCGGCGTGTGCCTGCGCTGCTCCTCGTTCAACACCGACAGGGTCTGGTTGACCCGGTTGATGCGCTCGATGTCGGCCGCCAGGCCATCGAGGAAGATGCCCGACATGGCATGTCCGGCCACCTGCGCCAGGCTGGGATAGTGCGGGGTGTTGGTGGGGGCTTGCTCGCCCTTCTCGCCGATGCGCCCGGCGCCGATCACCAATACCTTGGTCGCCCCCAGGTGGATGGCCGGGGAAATCGGCGCGATCTGGCGCATGGAGCCATCGCCGCAGTATTCGCAGCGGCCATCGACATAGACCGGGATGGCCGGGAAGATGAAGGGAATGGCCGCGGATGCCAGCAGGTGGTCGATGCCGATCTGGTCGCGGATGGCCAGGCGCTGGGTGCGGCGCCAGGCTTCGATCTGGTCGACGCACTGGTAGAAGGTGATGTGCTGGCCGCTGGTATAGGAGGAGGCCGTCACGGCCAGCGCGTGCAGCTGTCCCTCGGCCAGCGCCGCGTCCAGGCGCGGCAGGTCCAGCAGGCGGTGCAGCATGCTCACCAGCGGGGTGTTGTCCAGCAGCGACTGCGGCGGGTTGGCGTGCCACTTGCGTAACAGCCAGCCGAAGGAAAACAGCGACAGCCAGCGCGCCCCGGTGCGCAGCACGCCCAGCGAATCGGCGCGATAGACCTGCTCGACCTGGAAATTGCTCCATACCGCCATGAGTTCGCGCACCGCCTCACCGAAGTCATCGGCACGGCACGCCAGCGCGGTGCCGTTGATGGCACCGGCCGAGGTGCCGCAGACAATGGGAAAGGGATTGCTGTGCACCGGCCAGCCGGCTTCGAGCAGGATCATGGAAATGGCGTTGAGCACGCCGACCTGATAAGCCGCCCGCGCACCGCCTCCGGTCAGGATCAATCCTGTCTTGTGTTCTGTTGTCTCCATGGCACCAGCTTAGCAGCAGCGCCACGCCGGTGGACATGAGAATTGGCAGGTAAATGCCGCTCATTTGGGCGGCATGAGCCACACTGCAAGCACCCACGCAGCGCCGCGCCAGCGATAGCCAGCGCGGCGGCGAATCACACACCGCCGGATCAGTTGGGCATGGCCGGCAACAGCGGCACCAGCAGCAGGGCTACGATGTTGATGATCTTGATCAGCGGATTGACGGCCGGACCGGCCGTATCCTTGTAGGGATCGCCCACGGTGTCGCCGGTGACGGCGGCCTTGTGCGCATCCGACCCCTTGCCGCCGTGATGACCATCCTCGATGTACTTCTTGGCGTTGTCCCAGGCACCGCCGCCGGTGGTCATCGAGATCGCCACGAACAGCCCCGTGACGATGGTACCCATGAGCAGACCGCCCAGGGCCGAGGCGCCCAGCAGCAAGCCGACCAGGATGGGTACGATCACCGGCAAGAGCGAGGGCAGGATCATCTCACGGATGGCCGACGAGGTCAGCATGTCGACCGCCCGGTCATACTCGGGCCGGCCGCTGCCATCCA
>JAFAMT010000499.1 GCA_019233085.1 Herbaspirillum sp. | reverse complement strand
AGTTCGTGCAGGCACTCGAAGTAGGCCATTTCCGGCGCGTAGCCGGCTTCCACCAGGGTTTCGAAACCGGCCTTGATCAGTTCCACGGTACCGCCGCACAGCACGGCCTGTTCGCCGAAGAGGTCGGTCTCGGTTTCTTCGCGGAAGTTGGTTTCGATGATGCCGGCACGGCCGCCGCCGTTGGCGGTGGCGTACGACAGGGCCAGGTCACGGGCGCTGCCGGACTTGTCCTGGTGCACGGCGATCAGGTGCGGCACGCCACCACCCTGGCTGTAGGTCGAACGCACGGTGTGGCCAGGAGCCTTGGGGGCGATCATGATGATGTCCAGGTCAGCGCGCGGCACGACTTGGCCATAGTGGATGTTGAAGCCGTGTGCGAAGGCAACGGTAGCGCCTTGCTTGGCGAAGGGCGCAACGTTCTCGGCATAGACCTGGCCGATGTTTTCGTCGGGCAGCAGGATCATGATGACGTCGGCGTCCTTGACGGCGTCGTTGACTTCGGCAACCTTCAGGCCGGCCTTCTCGGCCTTGGACCAGGAAGCGCCGTCCTTACGCAGGCCGACGGTGACCTTCACGCCCGAATCCTTCAGGTTCAGCGCGTGAGCATGACCTTGCGAACCGTAACCGATGATGGTCACGTTCTTGTTCTTGATCAGGGACAGGTCTGCGTCTTTGTCGTAGAAAACTTTCATGATTTTTCCTATGTTCCGAATAACTTGAATTGAATATGTATGTGTGTGAGGTGTTGCCTGCCGCGGCGGCTCAGATCTTCAGGATCCGCTCGCCACGACCAATGCCGGAGCCGCCGGTACGGACCGTTTCCAGGATCGCGGTGCGATCCAGGGCGTCGATGAAGGCGTCCAGCTTGCTCTTGGCGCCGGTCAGCTCGATCGTGTAGGTCTTTTCGGTGACATCGATGATGCGGCCACGGAAGATATCCGCAGTACGCTTCATCTCTTCACGTTCCTTGCCCACTGCGCGCACCTTGATCAGCATCAGTTCGCGCTCGATGTGCGCGCCTTCGGTCAGATCGACGACCTTCACCACCTCGATCAGGCGGTTCAGGTGTTTGGTGATCTGTTCGATCACATCGTCCGAGCCCGATGTCACGATGGTCATGCGCGACAGGGTCGAGTCTTCGGTGGGTGCAACGGTGAGCGTTTCGATGTTGTAGCCGCGTGCGGAGAACAGGCCCACGACACGGGACAATGCGCCGGCTTCGTTTTCCAGCAGCACAGAAATGATATGGCGCATGTTAGAGATCCTCCGAACCCAGCAACATTTCAGTCAAACCCTTGCCTGCCTTGACCATCGGCCAGACGTTCTCGGTTTGATCCGTGATGAAGTTCATGAAGACCAGCCTGTCTTTCATGGCGAAGGCTTCGCGCAGCGCGCCGTCGACATCGCCCGGTTTCTCGATTTTCATGCCGACGTGGCCGTAGGACTCCGCCAGCTTGTTGAAGTCCGGCAGCGAATCCATGTAGGACTCGGAGTAGCGCGAACCGTAGTCGATCTGCTGCCACTGGCGCACCATGCCCAGGAAGCGGTTGTTCAGGAGGACGATCTTGGGTGTCAGGTGATACTGCTTGCAGGTCGCCAGCTCCTGGATGCACATCTGGATCGAGGCTTCGCCGGTGATGCAGGCCACCGTCGCATCGGGGTTGGCCATCTGCACGCCCATGGCGTACGGCAGGCCCACGCCCATGGTGCCCAGGCCACCGGAATTGATCCAGCGGCGCGGCTTGTCGAAGCCGTAGTATTGCGCGGCCCACATCTGGTGCTGGCCGACGTCGGAGGTGATGAAGGCATCGCCCTTGGTCACTTCCCAGACCTTCTGCACCACCGATTGCGGCTTGATGAATTCGTCCGAGGTGGCGAACTTGAGGCAGTCACGCTTGCGCCACTCGTTGATCTGCTTCCACCAGGCGTCCAGCGCCGCGCCGTTCTGGCGGGTCTCGGCGGTATCGAGTTGGGCCAGCAGTTCCTGCAGCACGTCCTTGACGTTGCCCACGATGGGGATGTCGACCTTGACGCGCTTGGAAATCGACGACGGGTCGATATCGATGTGGATGATCTTGCGGGCATACGAAGCGAAGTGCTTCGGGTTGCCGATCACGCGATCATCGAAGCGCGCACCGATGGCGATCAACACATCGCAGTGCTGCATGGCCATGTTGGCTTCGTAGGTGCCGTGCATGCCGGGCATGCCCACGAACTTGTCGCTGGAGGAGCGATAGGCGCCCAGGCCCATGAGCGTATTGGTACAGGGGTAGCCCAGGCGATCGACCAACTTGTTCAGCTCGGGTGACGCATTGGCCAGGATGATGCCACCGCCGGTGTAGATCATCGGACGCTCGGCCGTCAGCAGCAGCTGCAGCGCCTTGCGGATCTGGCCCGAGTGACCCTTGTCGACCGGCTTGTAGGAACGCATTTCCACCGCCTTCGGATACTCGTAGGCGCAGGTATGCATGGTGATGTCCTTCGGGATATCGACCAGGACCGGGCCGGGACGGCCGGTGGTGGCGATATAGAAGGCCTTCTTGACGGTTTCCGCCAGGTCCTTCACATCCTTCACGAGGAAGTTGTGCTTCACGCAGGGGCGGGTGATACCGACGGTGTCGCACTCCTGGAACGCGTCCTGGCCGATGGCGGTCGACGGCACCTGGCCGGAGATGACCACCATGGGGATCGAATCCATGTAGGCGGTGGCCAGGCCGGTGACGGCATTGGTCACACCAGGGCCGGAGGTGACGATGGCCACGCCGACCTTCTGCGAGCTACGCGAATACGCGTCCGCAGCGTGCACGGCAGCCTGTTCGTGACGAACCAGGATGTGCTGGAATTTGTCTTGCTTGAAGATTGCGTCGTAGATATAGAGGACGGCGCCACCAGGATAGCCGAAGACGTGTTCAACACCCTCTTCAGCCAGGCAACGGACGAGTATATCCGCGCCGGTGAGTTGCTCAGCACTCATGCTGCTTCCTTTCAAGGTCCATTGGAAATTGATCGGATGTTCTCTCCTGACGGAATCGCATTCATCGTCCTGCCGGCGGCATCCCTTTATTGTGCGGTCACGCCGTTTCTGCGCCCCAACCGTAGTGGAGTTTGAAACGCCGCTCAACGCGACTCGTTCAGCCTTGGTACAAGATCGACTTCTACTGATTCCTCGCGCTTGTGGCACGGGTTAGAACAAACAAGCTTTAAACCTATAAAGCGCTTCCTCGAACCGGCACGACCTTATGTGAAGCACCGGCAAGGAACATAAACGCCCCAGATGTGGGAGGCGGGAAACAGGACAGTAATGCGTTGCATCATTTTGGTCAAGCGAAATCCCATCGAAACCTGGCGGGAACTCGCGTTTAACGCGGGCTTTCGGGATAAACACCACGACAAGCAAGGCCATTTTTGCTAGGATTCGGTCTGCTTTTTGACGATTTCTTGCATTTTTCCGCATTCCAGCTGGCCAATCAGGGAAAATTTCACTTCTTGCTGACCGGCAACCCATCCGGCACACCGCATTGCATGGCAACTGACAAAGAACTCTCCGATTTTCTTGAAAGTGTCGAACGTCGCGCCTTCAAACAGGCTGTGTATGCCGTACGCAAGGACGAGGCTGCACTGGACATCGTTCAGGACGCGATGATCAAGCTGGCCGAAAAATACGGCGACAAGCCGGTCGACGAATTGCCGATGCTGTTCCAGCGCATCCTGCAAAACACGATCCACGATTTCTTCCGCCGCGAAAAGGTGCGCAACACCTGGGTGAGCCTGTTCTCCAGCTTTGGGGGCAACGGCGGCGATGGCGAGGGCGGCGACGACTTCGATGTCCTGGAAAGCCTGGAGTCCGAGGACGGCTCCGAGGCCGCCGAGTCCAGCGCCGACAAGGTCGAGCGCCAGCAGACGCTATCCCTGATCGACGCCGAGATACAAAAGCTGCCGACGCGTCAACGGGAAGCGTTCCTGATGCGTTACTGGCAGGACATGGACGTGGCGGAAACAGCCGCCGCCATGGGTTGCTCCGAAGGTAGCGTAAAAACCCATTGCTCCCGCGCAACGCACGCGCTGGCTCAAGCCCTGAGAGCCAAAGGAATCTCATTATGAACAACAAGGAAATGCAGTTCGCCTACAAGGTGAAGCTGGCGCTTGACGCCAACCTGGACAACTTGTCCGACGATACCCTGCAAAGCCTGGCGGCGGCCCGCCGGGTCGCGCTGGCACGCAAGAAGCAGACGCCCATGACCGTGCGCGTCGACCAGCCCGTACTGGCCGGCGCCTTCAGCGGCGGCGGCATGCTGTCCCCGGAGAAACCCTCGTGGCTGAGCCGCCTGGGCGTGGCCGCGCCGCTGCTGCTGGGCATCATCCTGTTCGCAGGCCTGTACCAGCACGAGACCGCCAAGCGCGTGAGCTACCTGGCTGACATCGATGCAGCAGTGCTGTCCGACGAGCTGCCGCTGTCGGCTTACCTGGATCACGGTTTCAACGCCTACCTGGCTGAAAAGGGACAATAAGACAATGCGCAAGACCATCGGCTCTCCTTTCAAAGCTCACGCCCGCCTGACGCAGATCGCGTTGGCGCTGGCAATGCTGGCCGGTGGATTGACCTGCGCATGGACCGTAGCGCAAAACGCACCAGCAGCGGCTCCGACGGCACCCGCTGCCGCCACTGCCCCTGCCGCGGCCGCAACACCTGCCGCCCCTGTCAAGCCTGCCACCAAATCGACCGCCCGCAAGACCGAGGGCCGCCTGGCGTGGCCGAACCTGTCGGCAGCACAGCGCCAGGCGCTGGAACCGTTGAACAGCGAATGGTCGCGCATGAGCGAGACCCAGAAAGAGAAGTGGCTGGAGATCGGCAAGCGCTACGCCCGCATGAAACCGGAAGAACAGCAACGCCTGCACGAACGCATGCGTGACTGGGTCAAGCTGACTCCGGCCGAGCGCAGTGCCGCACGTACCAACTACGCCCGTGCCAAGAAGCTGGATGCGGAAGAAAAGCACGAGCAATGGAACAAGTACCAGCAACTGTCTGCCGAGCAGAAGAAGAAGCTGTCCGAGGCCAAGCTGCCCAAGCGCGTAGCCAAGCTGCCGACCACGCCCTCGGCTGCCGCGCCAACCATCCAGTTGCCGGCTGAAGCACTGGATCGTCCATTGCCGGTGATCCCCGCCCCTGCCCCCGCCATTGCGCCGGCGCCGGTACTGGTGCCAGGCCCGCAAGCTCCTCCATCACCGGCCGCGCCGCCGCTGGTGGCACCGCCTGCAGCAAGCGGCACCGGGGCCTGATCGCTACAGTCCCCTCCCCCGCTTACGCGCCACCAGCAGGCAACCCCGCCTGGCCTCGGCGCATCATCTGCCCCCCTTCCACGCTGATCACTGAACGCCCAAGCCGGCCGTGCCGACAAAACTTGCGCCTGCTCAAGTGACGCCATAGGCAAGCCCTGCCGATTGCATTACCATCTGCGGGCCGCACCGGCCCCAAGCCCAAGCCGCCCCGACTTCACCCCTACCAGAAGAGACCATGCCGGACCTGACCACGCCTTCGCTGCGCCGCCGCCTGAGCAGCATGCTGTATGAATCGATGTTGCTGTTCGGTGTCCTGTTCATGTCCGGCTGGCTGTTTTCCACCCTGCTGCAACAGCGGCACGCGCTGTACCTGCGCCATGGGCTGGAGTTCTGGCTGTTCCTGGTGCTGGCGGTCTACTTCATCTGGTTCTGGACCCATGGCGGCCAGACGCTGGCCATGAAGACCTGGCGCTTCCGCGTAGTCGACCAGGCAGGTCATCCGGTCGGCCTGTGGCGCGCCACCTTCCGCTTCCTGCTGGCCTGGCTATGGGTCCTGCCGGGCCTGGCCCTGGCGGCGGCGGTACATGGCCAGCAATGGATGCTGGTGATCATCCCCGCGCTCAACATCCTGCTATGGGCATTGAGCGCGCGCCTGGATCCGCAAGGCCAGTTCCTGCATGACCGGCTGGCCGGCACACGACTGGTCGACGTCACCGGCAAGAAAAGCGCCTGATCGTTACCCGGAGCAATACGCCTGGCTCTGCTATGCTCTGGGTCGAACGCATGCCGCCGCATGCCCGATCCACACAATGCCTCGGACTCTGCCCCGCATGATTTCACGCATCTCCAGAACCCTGCTCCTGATCCAGTTCGGCATTGCGGTCCTGTTCTACTTCCTGTTGCGGCATTTCGACTGGCCCATCGTGGCCGCCGCGCTCGGCGGCGTCGTGATCGTGCTGCTATTGCGTGCGCAGATCACGGCCAACAGCTTCATGCTGACCTGGCCCTACCGCGGCCGCACCTCCAATCCGGTCGAGATCACCTGGCTGCAGATCGCCCGCCTGTGGCTGCGCGAATACCGCGCCACCATGCTGTGTTCCTCCTGGGCCATGCCCTTCCTGCGCTTCGACCAGTTCAGCTACCCCGACACCACCTCGCTGCCAGTGCTGCTGATCCACGGCTATGGCTGCAACAGCGGCTACTGGCGCTGGATGAGCCTGGAACTGCGCGAAGCCCACATCACCCACTATGCGCTGGACATGGAACCGGTCTTCGGCAGCATCGACGACTATGCCCCGCTGGTGCATGCAGCCGTGCAACGCGTACTGGCCGAGACCGGCCAGAAGAAGCTCGTCATCGTCGCCCACAGCATGGGCGGACTGGCGGCACGCGCCTACCTGCGCGACCACGGCTGTGATCGCATCGCCCGCGTCATCACGCTGGGCACGCCGCACCACGGCACGGCCATTGCCAACTTCGGCATCGGCATCAACTGTGGCGAGATGAACTGGCTCGGACGCTATGAAGAGGGCCGCAGCAGTCCCTGGCTGCAAAAGCTGGCCGCCACCGAGGAAGCCGATGCCCTGGCCCACATCGTGTCCATCTACTCCCATCACGACAACATCATCTCGCCGCAAAGCTCGGCCCACCTGGAAGGTGCCTGGAACATCCCGGTCATCGGCATCGGCCACGTGGCGCTGGCGCTGGAACCATCGATCCAGAAACTGGTGATCGAACTGATCCACAACGCGCGCGAATAAGCCAGCACAACGGGCGCAACAGCTGCTGCAGATACGACAATGCCGCCCGGCTCCAGCCGGACGGCATTGTCTTTTGCAGCCTCAGAGGCGGCGTCGAGGACGCCCGGCCACGACTTACTTCTTGGAGGCGTCCTGGATCTTCTGGCCAGCCTCTTCCACCTTTTCGCCAGTCTTCTGGGCCAGGTCCTTGGCGCCTTCCTTGGTCTTCTCGTAGGCTTCCTTGGCGTCCACCTTGGCCTTGTCCAGCGCCGCGTCGAGCTTGGAACCCGACTCCGAGGTCTGGTCCTTGGCCTGGCCGGTGGCCTCATCGATCTTCTTGCCAGCCTCCTGGACGGCGCCGTCGATCTTCTTGCCCAGTGCCTCGGCCGGGCCCGGCTCTTCCTTCTTCTGGCAGGCCGCCAGCAGGGAGAGGGCGGCCAGGCTGACGGCTACGCCCGCCAGCAGCTTGGAAATCTTGTTCATGTTGTCATCCTTTCCATTTATGTGAGCGATTCCGCGACATCGGAATTCGGGCTGACGATAGCACAACAGCCCGAACTTGCCTGAACCTACGACAATTGCTTACATCAGTTGCAAATATGTCGCTTATCGCGAGATATCGCTGAACATCAACATTTCCTCATCCGAAAAACCGGCCGCCCGCCGCGCCTCCAGGTTGAAGGGCCCCCGCAGCGGCGGTGCCCGGTGACGCTGGCACAGCGCGGCGAAGGTCGAGACCGGATCGAGCTGGCGTTGCTCGCACAGCCAGTTGAACCAGCGATTGCCAATGAGCACATGGCCGACCTCGTCGCGCATGATGATGTCCAGTATCTCGGCCGCGGCAATATCGCCCGCCTGGGCCAGCTTGGCGCGCACCGGCGGAGCCGCATCCAGGCCGCGCGCCTCCAGCGTGCGCGGCACCAGGGCAATGCGCGCGAGGACGTCAGCCTTGGTCGATTCGGCCATGTCCCACAGGGCATTGTGGGCCGTGAAATCGCCATAGGCATGACCCAGGGTCTGCAGATGATCGGCCAGCAAGCTGAAGTGATAGGCCTCTTCGTCTGCCACCTGCAACCAGTCCGCATAAAAGTCGCGGGGCATGCCGGCAAAGCGCCAGACCGCATCCAGCGCCAGGTTGATGGCATTGAACTCGATATGGGCCAGGGCGTGGATCAGCGCCGCCCGCCCCTCGGGCGTGCCCATGGAACGATGCTTCACCTGCAACGGCGGCACCAGCTCCGGCTTGTCCGGGCGGCCGGGAATGCCGTTACCCTCCTCGTGCGCAGCCAGGTCATCCCCTTCCAGCGCCAGTTGCCCGGCCTGCCAGGCCGCCCGCAAGGCCCGCACGGCAGCGCATTTGGCCGCCGGCCGGGTTTCCTTCAGGCAAGCCAGGGCGCCGTTACGCAAGCCGGTGAATGAAAAGACTTCAACTGGGGATGAGACGTGATCCAAGGGAGCAGCTTTCAAGGGAGGTAAAATAGATGGTTGAGGACGCGGGCATTGACTCCATATGGTGGAGCAGGTCCCGCGCGCGTTTGCAACGAGGAGACAATTTTATTATGGCGATCTACCAACTGGAGCAGGATATCCCCGAAATCCATGACACCGCCTTCGTGGCAGAGTCATCCACCGTGGTGGGCAAGGTGAAGATGGAGGCGCATTCCAGCGTCTGGTTCAATGTGGCCATCCGTGGCGACAATGAACTGATCACCATCGGCGAAAACAGCAATGTGCAGGAAGGCGCGGTATTGCATACCGACATCGGCTACCCCATGGTGATAGGCAAGAACGTCACCGTCGGCCACCAGGCCATGCTGCATGGCTGCACCATCGGCGAGGGGGCCCTGATCGGTATCCAGGCGGTGGTGCTCAACGGCGCCAGGATCGGCAAGAACTGCCTGGTCGGCGCCGGCGCCCTGGTGACCGAAGGCAAGGAGTTCCCCGACAACTCCCTGATCATCGGCGCCCCGGCCAAGGCGGTGCGCCAGTTGAGTGAAGAAGATATCGCGCGCATGCATGCTGGAACCGACAGCTATGTCCAGCGCGCGCAACAGTTCAAGGCCAAGCTCAAGCGCATTGCCTGAGCGGCCAAGCAAAGGAAACAATGAAAGACACGCTGCAAAAATTCCTGGTCGACAACGCCCCCGTGAGGGGCGAGCTGGTCGAGATCTCCGACACCTGGCGCCACGTGCAGGAGCGCCGTGCGTATCCGCCGGCCGTGCGCACGCTGCTGGGCGAGATGCTGGCGGCTGCCGCCCTGCTCTCGGCCAATCTGAAGTTCAACGGCATGATCGTCATGCAGATCCATGGCGACGGCCCGGTCAAGCTGCTGGTGGTGGAATGCGACTCCGAGCTGCAACTGCGCGCCACGGCCAAGCTGGCCGAGGACACCGTCGTTGCCGACGACGCCACGCTGACCGACCTGGTCAACGCCAGTGGCAATGGCCGCTTCGTCATCACGCTCGACCCCAAGGACAAGCTGCCCGGCCAGCAAGCCTACCAGGGCGTGGTGCCGCTCGATGGCGAGAGCGTGGCCACCGTGATCGAGAACTACATGCTGCGCTCCGAGCAGCTGGACACCAAGCTGTGGCTGGCGGCTGATGCCAGTGTCTCGCGTGGCCTGCTGCTGCAGAAGCTGCCCACCATCGGTGGCACTGCTGGCACCGCCGCCCCCACCACCAAGCCCGAGGGCGAGCTGGAGACCTGGAACCACATGGTCATGCTGGGCGATACCTTGAAGCGCGAGGAATTGCTCAGCACCGATATCGCCACGCTGATGCACCGCCTGTTCTGGGAGCAGGACGTGCGCGTCTTTGATCCCGTGCATCCGCAATTCCATTGCTCCTGCTCGCGCGAAAAGGTCGGCAACATGCTCAAGATGCTGGGCCAGGAAGAAGTGGCCGAAGCGCTCTCGCAAACCGAAAAGCTGGCCATTGATTGCGACTTCTGCGGGCAGCATTACGAGTTTGATGCGGTGGATTGTGCGCAGCTGTTCGTCGGCAATGCTTCGGGTAGTGGCGAGGCGGATCAGGCGCGGCATTGACGCTGACAAGATGGACGGGCGTGCCGAAGTATTTCGGAGACACTTGAAGAAAATATGAACGCTGCCCAACCTGCACCACAGGCCACAGTGATACCGTGTAGTCACGGTCTATAATCGTCGAATGCCTTCACTCATGCGCCCACTTGCCGACAAGTATCCCCTTCCCTCCCATGCGGAGCGCGATGTTGTCGGCCCTCAGGATGAGATGGAACAGTCCTTGCAGGCACTGATCCATGAAGCCATCGATGCCGGTCCGGCGATCGACGTCGGCATTGACGAAGTTGCACGAAAACTGCGCGAGCGCATCCACAACAAGCGCTGATCACTTGACGTGCGCATTAGTTTGTCGCCTGTCGCCGAGCGCGACATCCTTGATATCACTGACTACTACGCCGACTGCTCGTCCATCCTGGCCGAGCGCTTCATCGACGAACTCCAGGCGACCTTACATGGTTTATGCCGGCAACCTGGCATCGGATCCCGTCGCTACGCCCACCTCCTGCCAGACCGCTCGCTACGGATGTGGCAACTGGATCATTTTCCCTACCTGTTGTTCTATCGCCGCCATCACGAGACGCTCTGGCTGCTACGGGTGCTACATGAGCGCCGTGCACTGTCGCGCAAATTGATCAGGCACTGAGCCGCCACCGTGCCGGCAGGCAGCTGCAAATCAGTCCTGATCCGGCACCAGCAGCGCCATCTGCTGCGCATCCAGGTAGGTCCACTCCCCCTCTTCCAGCTCCAGCGCATCCAGTTGCAGACCGCCGATGGCGGTACGCCGCAAGGCGCTGCAATGATTGCCGGCGGCGGCCAGCATGCGCTTGACCTGGTGGTACTTGCCCTGCTCCAGCACGATCTCCAGCAGATTCTCGCCCAGCTGGCGACAGCGCGTGGCGGCCAGCGGCGCGGGTTCGTCATGCAGTTGCACGCCGGACTTCAGTTGCGCAATCAGCGCCTCGGTGACCGGCTCGGCCGTGGTGGCCGCATAGACCTTGGGCACGTGGCGCTTGGGCGAGGATTGCGCATGGATGAAGGCGCCGTCGTCGGACATCAGCAACAGCCCGGTCGTGTCGTGATCCAGCCGCCCCACCGGTTGCACGTCGCGCCAGGTGAATTGCTCCGGCAACAGCGTCAGCACGCCCGGGTGATGACTGGGCTTGCGCGAGCATTCGATGTTCTGCGGCTTGTTGATGGCGATGTAGATGTGTTCGCGGTATTCCCACTCTTCCTCGAACACCGTCAGTACCAGGCCGTTGGTATCGGGTGTGGCACGGTAGTCGTCTACGATCTCGCCATTGACGGCCACTTCGCCGTCATCGATCAACTCGCGGCAGTATTTGCGCGAACCGAAACCCTGCGATTGCAGGATGCGGTCCAGGGTCAGTTTGGCCATCTCAGCCTTCTCCTTGTTCGTTCTGTCCAGACTTGCCGGCCTTGGCCTGCTTGGGCTCCAGGATCTGGCGGGCGATGCCGCGCAGGATGTTGACCTCTTCGGTCTCCAACTGGGCGCGGGCGAACATGCGCTTCAGGCGCGGCATCAGTTTCTTGGGATTGTCGGGATTGAGGAAGTCGATCGCCACCAGCGCCTGCTCCAGGTGCGCGAACATGCCCTCGATCTCGGCCACGCTGGCGCTCTGGCCATGAAAGCCGACCTCGCCCGGCGCGCGGGCGTCGCCGCTGGTCTGCATCGGCCCGCCCTGCAAGGCCAGCTCGGTCATGCGGCACTCGTAGGCCAGCACTTGCACCGCCTGCGACAGGTTCAGCGAGGAATAATCCGGATTGGCCGGGATGTTGATCAGCGCCTGGCACTTCTGCACCACCTCGTTGGGCAGGCCGAAGCGCTCGTTGCCAAACAACAACGCGGCATGCAGCCCGACATCGCCCGAGACCTGGGTGGCCAGCTCGCGCGGGGTGACCACCGGCGGCGAGAATTCGCGCAGGCGGGCACTCACGGCGGCGGCGAAGTTGCAGCCTTGCAACGCCTCTTCGACGCTGCCGACGATGCGTGCATTTTGCAACACATCCAGGGCGCCGCTGGCGAAGGCAATGGCTTCATCTTCCTTGACCGCGTCCGCAAAGCGCGGATTGACCAGCACCAGCTCCGAAAAGCCCATGGTCTTGATGGCCCGTGCGGCCGAGCCGATATTGCCCGGACTGCTGGTATTGACCAGCACGAAACGCAAACGGCTGAAAAGAGATTGTCCTGACACTTGCTTGTTCATTTAAAATAGCGGGATTCGCGCCCCAGGATAGGATATTGGCAAAACGTCAATATTGCAGAAGCAGATCACACCAAGTTGGCTCAGGTTGATCGAGGCTGCGCCCTGGACTGCATGGCAAACCCGCAAGCATAACAGCCGCGGGTGGCGCAACGCTCATTAATTTCATCGTCGCACTGGTTTGACTGCCGGGTTTCGCCTGGCCAGCTGTTCCGCAAGCTTGACGCGGGAGGCCGGCCCGTCGGCCATGGCGACGATGAGCAACGCAGCCATCGTCATCGATGGCCGCAATTTTAACGGAACCATCGGAATGATCATCCCACCCATGCTCAATACGGCGATCAAGGCAGCTCGCCGCGCCGCCACCATCATCAACCGCGCGTCCTTCGACGTGTCGCTGCTGAAGGTCTCCAAGAAGTCGCACAACGACTTCGTCACTGAAGTGGACAAGGCCGCCGAAGACGCCATCATCGACGTCCTCAAGAACGCCTATCCCGACCACGCCATCCTGGCCGAAGAGTCCGGTGCTTCCGACAACCTGCACGATGAAAACGAGAACGTCTGGATCATCGATCCCCTGGACGGCACCACCAACTTCATCCACGGCTTCCCGCAATACTGCGTCTCGATCGCCCTGCAACAGCGCGGCATCATCACCCAGGCGGTGGTCTACGACCCCACCCGCAACGACCTGTTTACCGCCTCCAAGGGCGCTGGCGCCTACCTGAACGAAAAACGCATCCGCGTGGGCAAGCGCGACAAGATCGCCGATGCCCTGATCGGCACCGGCTTCCCCTTCCGCGACCTGGATGGCCTGAACGAATACGTCAAGATGTTCAAGGTCATGACCGAGCACAGCGCCGGCCTGCGTCGTCCGGGCGCTGCCGCCCTGGACCTGGCCTACGTCGCCGCCGGTCGCCTGGATGGCTTCTTCGAGAAGGGCCTGAAGCCCTGGGACATCGCCGCCGGCTCCCTGCTGGTGACCGAAGCGGGCGGTATCGTGGGCACCTTCAAGGGTGACTCCGACTACCTGTACAAGGGTGATGTCATCGCCGCCAGCCCGAAGATCTTCGCGCAACAGGTCAACCTGCTGTCCGAATTCGCCTGATCCGGCGGCGTCGCCAGAGAAGTCTCCCGATCATGCGCCGGCCGGCGGCACCAGCATTACTGCTATAGTGCCGCTACCGGCGATGACCGAGGAGACGACATGCCCAACCCGCCCAGCGAGTCCATGGCCCCCATGGAGACTCATCAGCCCAATGCGTCCCGCGCTTCCTGCGTGTTGCCTGCGGGCTACCACAGCGTCACCCCCTACCTGATCGTCAACGCTACTGCCGAGGCCATTGCCTTCTACCGGCGCGCCTTCGATGCGGCCGAGATCATGCGGCTCGATGGCCCTCACGGCAAGATCTGGCATGCCGAGATCCAGATCGGCAATGCCCGCGTGATGCTGGCCGACGAACACCCCGAACTGGGTTTCCTGAGCCCCCAGACCCTGGGCGGCGCGGGCGTGAGCCTGCTGGTCTATGTGGCCGACGTGGATGCCGTGTTCAACCAGGCCCTGGCCGCCGGCGCTGACCAGTTGCGTCCGGTGCAGAACCAGTTCTACGGCGACCGCTCGGGCACGCTGCGCGACCCCTTCGGCCATGTCTGGTCGATCGCCACCCATATCGAAGACCTCAGCAACGAGGAAATCTGCGCCCGCTCGCGCGAGATGCTGGCGCGCCGCTGCAAGAAGCAGGCCGGCAATCCCTGAGCCGAGCACGACGAGGAAGAACATGCCCTTTGCCATCAGCGACAAGCGCCGCATCCACTACCAGGTCGAAGGTGACGGACCGCCCCTGCTGCTGCACCACGGCTTCACCAGCAGCCTGGAAGCCTGGCGCTTCTTCGGCTTCACGGAGGTCTTGCGAGAACGCTATCGCGTCATCGCTTTCGATGCGCTGGGCCATGGACAAAGCGACAAGCCGCACGACAGCAGCGCCTACACGCAGCAGCAGCGCTGCCGTGATGCGCTGGCCGTGCTGGATGCGCTGGAGATCGAGCGCGCCCATTTCTTCGGCTATTCGCTGGGCGGCTGGGTCGGCTATGGACTGGTGCGCCATGCGCCGCAGCGGCTGTTCAGCCTGATCCTGGGCGCGGCCCATCCCTACGAGGATCGCAGCTGGGACGGCTTTCGCGGCATCGACGGACGCGATCCCGAGGCCTTCATCGCCACCTTCGAACAATTGCTCGATGAGCGTATCTCGCCCCAGGTGCAGATGCTCATCCGCGCCAACGACCTGGTGGCGCTGGCCGCCGCCGCCCAGCAGCCACGCCCCTCGCAGGAAGACCTGCTGGCGCGCATGGACCTGCCCTGCCTGCTCTTCTGCGGCGATGCCGATGCCCGCCACGCCGCCGTCAAGCGCACTGCCGCCACGCTGCCCCAGGCAGAATTCGTCAGCCTGCCTGGGGTCACCCATTTCGGCGGTCTCATGCAAAGCGCGCTGGTGTTGCCACCTGTGCAGGCCTTCCTGGCACGCCAGCAAGGATGAGCTGGCAAGGTGCAAAGTCCTGCACCGCAAAATAAATCTCGCCAAACCACGTGCGCCGCGAGCTGCGCTGTTATACTGCGGCCTGCGCGGCGTATAGCCAGTCAAGTCCGCGCCCTCCTCAAGTTCCAACCCGTTTGCCTGCGACTGGCGCCCGTATGGGGCCACAGGCCAAACCCATTTTCAGAGTCTCATGTCATTTTCCGCGCTCGGCTTGTCCGACGAAATCGTTCGTGCCGTTTCCGAACAAGGCTATACCTCCCCTACCCCGATCCAGGCCCAGGCTGTCCCCGCCGTGCTCTCCGGTGGTGACCTGCTGGCCGGCGCCCAGACCGGCACCGGCAAGACCGCCGGCTTCACCCTGCCGCTGCTGCAACGCCTCTCGGCCATGCCGCGCAACAAGATCAACGGCCACCTGCCCATCCGCGCACTGATCCTGGCCCCCACCCGCGAGCTGGCGGCCCAGGTCGAGGAAAGCGTGCGCCAGTACGGCAAGTACCTGCCGCTGACCTCCGCTTGCATCTTCGGTGGTGTCGGCATCAATCCGCAGATCACGCTGTTGAAGCGTGGCGTCGATATCCTGGTGGCCACGCCGGGCCGCCTGCTGGACCACATGCAGCAAGGCACCGTGAACCTGCAGCACATCCAGATCCTGGTGCTGGACGAAGCCGACCGCATGCTGGACATGGGCTTCATCCGCGACATCCGCAAGGTGCTCGCCGCCTTGCCGCCCAAGCGCCAGAACCTGCTGTTCTCGGCTACCTTCGCCGACGAGATCAAGAAGCTGGCCGACAGCCTGCTGAACAACCCGGCCCTCATCGAAGTGGCCCGTCGCAACTCCACCGTGGAAGTGATCGCACAAAAGCTGCACCCGGTCGACCGCGACAAGAAGCACCCCATGCTGGCGCACCTGATCAAGACCCACCAGTGGAAGCAGGTGCTGGTCTTCACGCGCACCAAGCACGGCGCCAACAAGCTGGTCGAGCAACTGGCCCGCGATGGCATCACCGCCATGGCGATCCACGGCAACAAGAGCCAGTCGGCCCGCACCAAGGCCCTGGCCGAGTTCAAGGACGGCAAGCTGACCGCCCTGATCGCCACCGACATCGCTGCCCGCGGCATCGACATCGACCAGTTGCCGCACGTGGTCAACTATGATCTGCCCAACGTGCCCGAAGACTACGTCCACCGCATCGGCCGTACCGGCCGCGCCGGCGCCACCGGCGAAGCCGTGTCGCTGGTCTGCGTGGACGAGCGCGACCTGCTGCACGACATCGAACGTTTCATCAAGCGCGAGATCCCGGTGGAAGTGATCGCCGGTTTCGAGCCGGACCCGACCGCCAAGCCGCAACCGATCCAGCTGCGCAGCGGCCAGGGTCGTCACCAGAACGGTGGCGGCGGACGCGGCGGCCAGCGCAATGCACCGCGCAAGCCTGCCGCAGCCGGCAATGGTCATGGCAACGGCGGCGCCAAGCCGGCCAACGCCGGTGCAGGCCAGCAAGCCAAGCCGCGTGCGCAGGGCAATGGCAACGCACCGCGCGGCCAGGGTGGTCGTGGCCAAGGCGGCCAGGCCGGCCATGGTGGCAACGGCGGCGGTAATGGTGGCAATGGTGGCAATGGTGGCAACAACGCCAACCGCGCGCCCCGTCCGGCCAACGCCGCGCAGCCGCGCAGCCAGGGCCAGCAACGCCAGGGTGGCCCGCGCCCCTCCGCGCTGACGCATGGCGGTCCGCGCGCCAGCGGCAAGTAAGACCGCCGCCGCAACCTCGATTCAATTTCAATAACAGGAAAGGGAAGACATGGGTGTTTCTATCGTCAAGGCCGATCTCGACAACGCCGCCCATGCGGCTGCGCTCGTCGAGACCCTGAACGCCTACGCGTCAGATGCCATGGGTGGCGGACAGCCGCTGTCCGACCACGTGCGCCAGAACCTGGCCACCGAGCTGAAGAAACGTCCCACCGCCCATGTCTTCCTGGCCTTCGACGGCGATACCCCGGCCGGCCTGGCAACTTGCATCGAAGGTTTCTCGACCTTCTCCTGCAAGCCGCTGCTGAACCTGCACGACCTGGCCGTGATGCCGGCCTATCGCGGCCAGGGCGTGGCCAGGCAGTTGCTGGCCGGCGTGGAACAGCAAGCCCGCGCACTGGGCTGCTGCAAGCTGACGCTGGAAGTCCTGGAAGGCAATACGGTGGCCCGTTCGCTGTATCGCGCCAGCGGCTTCGAAGGCTATGAATTGAAGGCTGAGACCGGCAAGGCGATGTTCATGCAGAAGCTGCTGGACTGAGCCTACGCCTACGCCTGCCCGCACATGACAACGCCCGCATCATCGATGCGGGCGTTGTCTTTTGGGGTGGCGATAGATAACGATAACGCGCTCAGCTGCGATACCCCGGCCCCTCCTCCTGCACCAGCCGCAAGGCCGCCTCCCAGGCCAGGTCGATGATGCCGCTGGCCTGGTCGTTGTCGAACTGGCGTGCGGCACGCAGGCGCACTTGCTCCGCCGGCAGGTGCAAGGCTGCCCCACCGGCTTGCGCCGCCACCTGCGCCTGGCAGGCCCGTTCCAGGAAATAGATTTCATGGAAGGCCGCCGCCACCGATTCCCCCGCCGCCAGCAAGCCATGGTTGCGCAGGATCATGGCCTTGTGCGGCCCCAGCGCTGCCACCAGCCGTTCCCGCTCTTCGGTATCGAGGGCGATGCCTTCGTACTCGTGATAGGCCAGCTTGCCGTAGAACTTGAGCGCATGCTGGCTGATCGGCAGCAGCCCGTCACGCTGGGCCGAGACCGCGATCCCGGCCGTGGTATGCGTATGGATCACGCAATGCAGGTCCGGCCGGGCCTGATGCACCGCCGAATGGATCACGAAACCGGCGCGATTGACCCGCTGGGCCGGCGCGGCGGTGCTGCCCATCTGCACTGCCTGCCCCTGGGCATCCACCTTCACCAGGTCGGAGGCGCGCATCTCGTGGAACAGCACGCCATAGCGATTGATCAGGAAGTGACCAGGCTGCCCCGGCACGCGCGCCGAGATGTGCGTATCGATCAGGTCGGTCATGCGGAAATGCGCCAGCAGCCGGTACAACGCCGCCAGTTCGCAACGCGCCTGCCACTCCACATCCTCGGCACCCGTCAGGCCCAGCCGTCGGGCGGCGGCCTGTTCGGTCTCATCAAACTCCGGGCCGGCCATGGCTCACTTGCCCTGGTTGAGCGCGGCCGGCATGGCGCTGCCCTGCAGCTTGTACTTGGCCAGCAGCTTGTCGTAGGTACCGTTGGCCTGCAGGCGCTTGAGGGCCTCCAGCACGGCGTCGCGCAGGCCCGGTTCGCTCTTGGAGACCGGAATACCGGTCTCCTGCGCAAACAGCGGCTGCCCCAGCAGGACATAGGTATTCGGTTCCATGCCCTGGAAGTACGGCAAGGTCTCGCTGCCCTGCACCGCCACGTCGATGCGGCCGGTCTTGAGCTGGGTGCGCGCATCCACCGAGCCCTCGGTGCCGATGACGGTAATGGCCGGCTTGCCCTTGGCTTCACAGTTATCCTTGCTCCAGCCGGCGATCTGCCCTGGCCAGTTGGTATTGCGGCTGGCGCCGACCTTGGTGCCACAGACGTCGGCGACGCCCTTGATGCGGGCCGCATTGGCCTGCAGGGTGAAGAATTGCGGGCCGGTCTTCATGTAGTCGATGAAGTCCGCCACCTTCTGGCGTTCAGCCGTGTCGCTGATGGCCACCATGGCGATATCGGCACGGCCGGTGGTGAGCGAACTGAAGACCTGGGCGAAGGCGGTTTCCTGGTACTCCACCTTCAGGCCCAGTTCCTTGGCGATGGCCGCCCCCAGGTCGATATCCAGCCCCATCAGCTCGCCCGTGGCCGGGTCCTTGTAGGCGATGGGCGGGTAGTTGGCCTGCGAGGCGATGACCAGCTTGCCGGCCTTCTTGATGCGATCCGGCAGGTCGGCCGCGTGGGCGGCGCTGGCGGCAAAAGTGACGGTGGCAGTGACGGCCAACGTAGCCAGGCCCAACATGGTCTTGTGTTTCAGCTTCACGGGATTCCCCTTTCTGGTTGAGTTCTGCAATGCCGCATCAGGCCAGGATGGCCGCGATGAATTCCTGGGTGCGCCGGTGCTGCGGGCGCGCCAGCACTTCGCCGGGGGTGCCGGCCTCGATCACCTGGCCGCCATCCATGAACACCACCCGGTTGGAGACTTCACGTGCAAAGCCCAGCTCATGGGTGACCACGATCATGGTCATGCCGCTTTTGGCCAGGTCCTTCATCACCGCCAGCACTTCGCCGACCAGCTCCGGGTCCAGCGCCGAAGTCGGTTCGTCGAACAGCATCAGCTTGGGCCGCATGGCCAGTGCGCGGGCGATCGCCACGCGCTGCTGCTGGCCACCGGAAAGCTCAGAGGGATAGGCATCGGCCTTGCCCGCCAGCCCCACCCGGGCCAGCAGGGCCAATGCCTCTTCCTTGACCTCGGTGCGACGGCGCTTCTGCACCACCACCGGGCCTTCCATGATGTTCTGCAGTGCCGTCATGTGGGCGAACAGGTTGAAGCGCTGGAACACCATCCCGCTGGCCAGGCGCTGGCGGGCGATCTCGCCGTCGGACAGCTCGATCAACTGCTCGCCACGGCGGCGATAGCCCAGCAATTCACCGCCGACCCAGATCGCCCCGCCATCGATGCTCTCCAGCTGGTTGATGCAGCGCAGGAAGGTACTCTTGCCCGAGCCCGAGGGACCGACGATGCAGGTCACGGCACCGGCCTCGACCTCCAGGCTCACGCCCTTCAGGGCATGGAAGCCGCCATAGTATTTCTGGACCTCATGGGCCACGATCATGGGTGTGCTCATCCTGTGGCTCCCTGTGCGCCGGCTGCACGCGTGCGAGCCCGGGCGCGGCGCTCGCGGGCAAACAGCTGTTCCAGGAAATGCTGGCCGATGGAAAACACCGTCACCACCGCCAGGTACCAGACGGTCGCCACGATCAGCAGTTCGATCACGCGGGCGTTGGCGAAATAGATGGTCTGGGCGTTGTGCAGGATTTCGGAAAACTGGATCACGCTGGCCACCGAGGTCAGCTTGATCATGCTGATCACCTCATTGCCCACCGGCGGGATGATCACCCGCATGGCCTGCGGCAGCACGATGCGGCGCAGGGCGGTCAGACGCGTCATGCCGATGGCCTTGGCGGCCTCGGTCTGGCCGTGGTCCACCGCCAGGATGCCGCCGCGCACCACCTCGGCGGTATAGGCGCCCTGCCCGATGCCCAGCCCCAGGAGGCTGGCCACGAAGGGCGTGATGATGTCCACCGTGCGTGCCTCGAACCAGCCGGGAATGCCCAAGGTCGGGAACACCAGCGCCAGGTTGAACCACAGCAGCATCTGAAGCAGCAAGGGCGTACCCCGGAAGAACCAGATGTAGAAGGTCGCCACCGCCCTGAGCAGCTTGTTGGGCGACATCACCATCACCGCAAAGACCACGCCCAGCACGATGCCCACCACCATCGCATAGATGGTCATGAGGATGGTGTTCAGGAGACCCTGCAGGATCACCTTGGCCGTCATGAACTTGGCCACCACCGACCACTCGATCTGGCCGTGGGCAAAGGCGTGTACCACGAAGCCCAGCGCCAGCAGGATCAGCGCGGCCGACAGCCAGCGCCCGTAATAGCGGCGCGGCACCACCTTGAGATGGTCGATGGCATAGGGGGAGATGGTGCTCATGCTGTCGCTCATGTTGCTGCTCCCGCTGCCGGTGGCAGCACCGCCTGCTGCGTCCACTGGCGTTGCGCCGCCACGGTGGCCTGCAGTCTTTCCAGCTGAGCCTGCACCTGCAACGGTGCGGTACCGCCATGGCCGCTGTGCGCCGCCACGGCGGCCTCGGGCGTGAGAACCGTGCGCACTTCCGGCAACAGATGTGAACTGATGCTGTTCAACTCTGCATCGCTCAGCTGGTGCAGCTCCAGCCCGCGTTCTTCGCAGGCGCGCACCATGGCACCGGTGATCTCGTGCGCCTGGGCGAACGGTACGCCGCGCCGCGACAGCCAGTCCGCCACCTCGGTAGCGAGGGTGAAGCCCTGGGTGGCATCGGCGCGCATGCGCTCCTTGTTCACCTGCAGCGTACGCATCATGCCGGCCATGGCGGGCAAGACCATGTGCAGCACGTCGATGGCCTCGAAGGCCGAATACTTGTCTTCCGACAGATCGCGATTGTAGGAAAACGGCAGCCCCTTCAAGGCCACCAGCATGTCCATCAGCAGCGAGATCAGGCGCGCCGAGCGGCCACGGGTGAGTTCGGCGATATCGGGGTTCTTCTTCTGCGGCATGATGGAACTGCCGGTGGAGAAGGCATCGTCCAGTTCCACCCAGCGGAACTGGCGCGACACCCACAGCGTGACTTCTTCCGACAGGCGCGAGAGATGCGTGCCCAGCATGGCGCAGACGAACAGGAATTCGGCCACGTGATCACGGCTGCCGACGGCATCGATGGAGTTTTCACAGGGGCCGTCATAGCCCAGCTCGGCGGCCGAGATCGCCGGATGCAAGGCAATGGCCGACCCCGCCATGGCCGCCGCGCCCAGCGGCGAACGGGCGGCGCGCCTGTCCCAGTCGATCAGGCGAGAGATGTCGCGACTGAAGGTCTGGGCATGGGCCAGCAACTGGTGCGCGAACACCACCGGCTGCGCCGCCTGCAGATGCGTGAAGCCGGGCACCAGCGTATCGAGATGCTGGCCGGCCTGGTGTGTCAGGGCGTCCTGCAGGTCCAGCAGCAAGGCGCCGAGGGTGCGTGCCTGCTCGCGCAGATAGAGCTTGAGGTTGTTGGCCGCCTGGTCATTGCGCGAACGACCGGCGCGCAGCTTGGCGCCGGTCGGCCCCAAGGCCTCCACCAGCACGCGCTCCATGAAGGTATGCACGTCTTCGTCACCCGCCGTGGGCCGCACCGCGCCGCTGGCGATGGCGGCATCGAGTTCGCCGAGCTTGGTGACGATGGCGTTGCATTCGGCCTCGGTCAGCAGTCCGGCCAGGCGCAACTGGCGCGCATGGGCCTGGGACGAGACGATGTCGAAACGGGTCAGCCGGAAATGATCCAGGCCGCCGCGCGAGAGCGTCATCAGGGCCGGGTCGGGTGGCGAACGGAAACGCGCGCCCCAGAGGCGGGTATCAGTCATGCTGCTTCCTTCTCATGCGGTAGTGGCGAAGTGATACGGCGGGACGTGATGCGCGATCAGGCGCGATATTTCACACCTGGGAAGACACAGAGCATTTCGTATGCCAGGTTGGCCGCCACCAGCGCGGTGGTGCCGGCCTGGTCATAGGGTGGCGAGACCTCGACCACATCGGCCGAGACGATGTCCAGTCCCTTGCAGCCGCGAATGATCTCCAGCCCCTGCTGCACCGTGAGTCCGCCGATTTCCGGCGTGCCGGTGCCGGGCGCGAAGGCCGGATCGAGACCATCGATATCGAAGGTCAGATAGACCGGGCCATCGCCCATCTGCGCGCGCACCTCTTCCATCAGCGGCGCCAGCGAGCGATGCCAGCACTCCTCGGCCTGCACCACGCGGAAACCCTGGGCGCGGCACCAGTCGAAATCGTCGGCATGGTAGCCGGTGCCACGCAGGCCGATCTGCACCACCCGCCTGGGGTCCAGCAGGCCCTCCTCGAAGGCGCGCCGGAAGGGCGTGCCGTGGGCGATCTTCTCGCCGTTCATGGTGTCGTTGACGTCGGCATGGGCGTCCACGTGGATCAGCCCGACCGGGCCGCGATGCCTCGCCATGGCCCGCAGGATGGGCAAGGTCAGCGTATGGTCGCCGCCCAGGCTGATGGTCTTGCAGCCGGTGGCATAGATGGCGTCATAGGCCTCCTCGATCATGCGCACCGAATCCAGCAGGCTGTAGGGATTCAAGGCCACGTCGCCAAGATCGGCCACCTTCAGCGAATCGAAGGGCGCGGCCCGGGTAGCCATGTTGTAGGGGCGCAGCAGCACCGATTCGGTGCGGATCTGGCGCGGACCGAAGCGCGTGCCGGACCGGTTGGAAGTGCCGATATCCAGCGGCACGCCGACGAACCCGACGTCCAGACCGGCCGCCTCTTCCACGTGCGGCAGCCGCATCATGGTGGCAATCCCCCCAAAACGGGGCATCACATTGCCCCCGAGGGGTTGATATAGTGCGTGTTCCATCGATGCTTATCCTTGTATGGCTATTGAGCTTGAATGGATTCTAGCGAGGCAGGATTAGCGAAAATATATCGATGTGGCGACGTTTACATCGATTTCCATCAATGCAAGAATGCGGGCTTCACCCGCCCTCACCGCCCTGCCCACGCATCATGCTCAACAATGTCTTCGATCTGGACCTGCGCCTGATCCGCGTCTTCCTGGCGGTGGTGGATTCGCACGGGGTGTCGGCCGCGCAGGCCAAGCTCAATGTCGGCCAGTCCACCATCAGCGCCCAGTTGAACACGCTGGAGACACGCCTGGGCTTTCGCCTCTGCGAGCGCGGCCGGGCCGGTTTCAAGCTGACCGCCAAGGGCGAGAAGTTCGCCGACTCGGCGCGCCGCATGATGGATGCGCTCTCCGAGTTCGGCATGGAAGCCCGCAATCTCGACAAGCGCCTGGTCGGCACCCTCTCCATCGGCCTGATCGGCCACACCCCGGCCCATCACAACACCCGCCTCTCTGACGTGATCCGCAAGTTTCGCCAGCGCGACGAAGCGGTGCGCATCGAACTGCTGGTGCGCACGCCCAGCGAGCTGGAAGAGATGCTCCTCAATGGCAGCATCCAGATCGCCATCGGCTACTTCTGGCGCCGCGTCACCGCCCTGCAGTACACGCAACTGATGCTGGAGCGCCAGGTGGCCTACTGCGCCCCGCCCCACCCGCTGTTCGACCAGCCC
>JAFAMT010000337.1 GCA_019233085.1 Herbaspirillum sp. | reverse complement strand
AGCCGGTGCGGCACAGCGCATCCTGCCCAAGTCCAAGCAGAAGAAGACCATCGGCAAGCCGGAAATCGAGGAAATCATTTCCAAGATCGCCCGCATCCCGCCGCAGTCCGTGAACCAGGATGATCGCGCCAAGCTGCAGACCATCGATCGCGACCTGAAGAACGTCGTGTTCGGCCAGGACCCGGCCATCGAAGCCCTGTCGTCGGCCATCAAGATGGCGCGTGCAGGCCTGGGCAAGACCGACAAGCCGATCGGCTCCTTCCTGTTCTCCGGTCCGACCGGCGTGGGCAAGACCGAGGTGGCCAAGCAACTGGCCTTCATCCTCGGTATCGAGCTGGTGCGTTTCGACATGTCCGAATACATGGAGCGCCATGCCGTGAGCCGCCTGATCGGCGCGCCGCCGGGCTACGTCGGCTTCGACCAGGGCGGTCTCCTGACCGAGGCCATCAACAAGAAGCCGCATGCCGTGCTGCTGCTGGATGAAATCGAAAAGGCGCACCCCGACATCTTCAACATCCTGTTGCAGGTGATGGATCATGGCACGCTGACCGACAACAACGGCCGCAAGACCGACTTCCGCAACGTGATCATCATCATGACCACCAATGCGGGTGCCGAGAGCCTGCAGAAGCGCACCATCGGCTTCACCGAGAAGAAGGAAGCCGGCGACGAGATGGCGGATATCAAGCGCATGTTCACGCCTGAGTTCCGCAATCGCCTGGATGCCATCATCAGCTTCCGCCCGCTGGACGAGGAAATCATCCTGCGTGTGGTCGACAAGTTCCTCATGCAACTGGAAGAGCAACTGCACGAGAAGAAGGTGGAAGCCGTCTTCTCCGACAGCCTGCGCAAGTTCCTGGGCAAGAAGGGCTTCGATCCGCTGATGGGGGCGCGCCCGATGTCGCGCCTGATCCAGGATCTGATCCGCAAGGCGCTGGCCGACGAGCTGCTGTTCGGCAAGCTGGTCAGCGGTGGCCGCGTCACCGTGGAGATGGACGACAAGGACCAGATCAAGCTGGACTTCCCGGAAGGCGACGATTCGTCCCCGCCGGAAGAGCCGCAAGAGAAGCTCGAAGTCGAATAAGCCGCATCAGCCAGACCAACAAGGCCACTCCGGGAAACCGGCGTGGCTTTTTTGTTGGACAGCAGCTCAGAGCGCCCCTTCGGCTGGGCTCAGGACAGGCTTCGATACACGGCGTTGCCGCTACTCAGGTCGAACGGTCATTAGGCCGCAAATTCGTTGGCATTGCACACTGACTCCCGTTCGACCTGAGTAGCCGCGCAGCGGCGTATCGAAGGCACGCCCAAGCAAGCGATCCACAAAAGAAAAACGGCGCGGTTTTCACGGCGCCGTCTTCACGTCAATTGCTTCATCTCACCGCATTTACGGCACCAGCGGCTTGCCCGCCTCCTGCTTGGCCTTCACGATCTGCGTGACCTTGTCGATCATGGAGAGGCGATAGGCGGTCGACGGATGCAGCGCCGTGTAGCCGTTGGGCACGCTGGCCGGATACTGGTCCGCCAGCCGCTTCCAGAAGGCCGGCACGTTGTCGATGTTGTAGCCGGCACGTGCCAGCAGGTACAGCGAGAGCGTGTCGGCGGCGGCATCGAGGTCCTGCGGATAGACGCGGATTCCGGCGGTGCCGGCCGTGGTGGTCGGATCCGGATGCGGCAGCAGCAGGTTGTCGATCACCTCGGCGATGGTGGAGACCATGCGCTGGCGGATGGCATGGCCCAGGATGTTGTGGGCCATGTCCTTGGCGATCAGGTAGGCCAGCTCATCGTCGGACTGCGTGAAGTTGAGCATGCCACGGGTGATGAGCACGCGGCGGCCATCGGCATAGGTGTTGACGTTGTCGGCATTGCCCAGCTCGATGCTGAAGGCGCAGGCGAAGGTCAGCGGTACGTTGACGGTGCTGGTCTGGCCGCTGCGTTGCACGCCCAGCGCGATGGGGGCCTTCTTGACCACCAGTGGGCTCAGCAGCACGGCAGCCTGGCGTTCGGCGTCAGTGCCTTGCGGCATGGGCTTGCCGGCTACCGAGACCAGCAGGTCGCCGCGCTTGACGCCAGCCTGTTCGGCGCCGCTGCCGGGCAGCACGCCGGTGACCTGCAGGCGGTCGTCATAGCCCAGGCTGCGCGCGGTCTCGACGTATTCGATGGGGAAGGAGTAGCGGTTCTTGGCCGTGAAGCCCAGCAGGTTGCGGGCATTGCCGCGGCACAGCTGGGCGTTGCTGGTCAGCAGGGGCGCGGCCACGCGGTAGAGGCGGTCCTGCTGCGCGATCAGGTCACGCAAGGGCTTTTGCAACGGATTGGTGGCCTGCGCCGTCGGTGCGGCGGACTTCGTGGCCGGGGAGGGCCAGGTGGCCGACGGCGGGCTGCTGACCGTCGCTTCCTGGGTGGCGCAGGCGGCCAGGAGGGCCAGCGGCGCCAGGGCGGCGAGATGCCTCAACTTCTGCCATGCCGGCAGGGCGGATACGAGCATGCGATTCTCCATCAGTGTTTGCCTGTGCTGCCGAAACCACCGGCGCCGCGTTCGCTGCTGTCGAATTCTTCCACCACATTGAAGCCGACCTGCAGTACCGGCACGATCACCAGCTGCGCCAGGCGTTCCATGGGGTTTAGGACAAACTCGGTGCTGCCGCGGTTCCATGTGGAGATCATCAATTGCCCCTGATAGTCGGAATCGATCAGGCCCACCAGGTTGCCCAGCACGATCCCGTGCTTATGCCCCATGCCGCTGCGTGGCAGGATCACGGCGGCGTAGTTGGGGTCGGCCAGGTGGATCGCCAGGCCGGTGGGAACCAGGTGGGTAGAACCCGGGGCCAGGGTCAGCGGCGCATCGATGCAGGCGCGCAGGTCCAGGCCGGCGCTGCCGGGGGTGGCGTAGGCGGGCAGCTGGTCTTGCATGCGGGGGTCGAGGATCTTGATGTCGATAGTCTTCATGGATGCGTGGTAGAGATCAAAAGACACGGCCCGCAAGGCGCGGGCCGTGGTGTTTCAGGAGGCCAGGCGGCGCGCGATCTCGCGCACCAGCTGGCGTGCCAGCGTCTGCTTGTCGGCGCGTGGCAGGGCGCTGTGGCCCTGGGCGTCGAAGAGCATCAGGGCGTTGTCGTCGCGGCCAAAGGTCTGGTGGCCGATATTGCCGACCAGGAGCGGGATGTTCTTCTTGATCCGCTTGGCCGCGCCGTATTGTTCCAGGTTCTCCGATTCGGCGGCGAAGCCGACGCAGTATGGGCGGTGCGGCAGGGCAGCGACCGCTGCCAGGATGTCGGGGTTCTGGATGAATTCCAGGTGCGGGGTGTCGTCTGAGTGCTGCTTCTTGAGCTTCTGCGTGCTGGCATTGGCTACCCGCCAGTCAGCCACCGCCGCCACCGCCACGAACAGGTCCTGTCCGGCCACATTGGCCATGACGGCATCGTGCATCTGCTGCGCGGTCTGCACGTCGATGCGGGCTACGCCATAGGGTGTTTCCAGCGCCGTCGGGCCCGATACCAGCACCACTTCGGCACCGGCTTCGCGGGCCGCGCGGGCAATGGCATAGCCCATCTTGCCGGAAGACAGGTTGGTGATGCCGCGCACCGGGTCGATCGGTTCGAAGGTCGGCCCGGCCGTGAGCAGTACGCGACGGCCCGCCAGCAGCTTGGGCTGGAAGGCGGCGACGATGTCTTCCAGCAGTTGCGCCGGCTCCAGCATGCGACCTTCGCCGACCTCGCCACAGGCCTGCGCACCGGCATCGGGGCCGAGCAGCACGATGCCGTCTTCGCGCAGTTGGCGCACATTGCGCTGGGTGGCCGGGTTCTGCCACATCTCCACGTTCATGGCCGGTGCCACCATCAGCGGCACGTGCGCCGGACGTGCCACGCACAGGGTGGAGAGCAGGTCGTCGCAGGCACCATGGGCCAGCTTGGCGATGAAATCGGTGGAGCAGGGCACGATGACCACCGCATCGGCCTCGCGGGTGAGATTGATGTGCGGCATGTTGTTGTCCATGCGCGCATCCCACTGGTCGGTATAGACCGTGTTGCCGGTCAGCGCCTGCATGGTGACGGCGGTGATGAAGCGGGTGGCCGCCTCGGTCATCACCACCTGCACCGAGGCGCCGGCACGGCCGAGTTCGCGCGCCAGCATGGCGGCCTTGTAGCAGGCGACGCCGCCGGTGAGGCCCAGTACGATTTTCTTGCCAGCCAGATCCATCTCTTGCTCCCGGAATGTGGCGCCACGGCGTATTGCCCGCGGCGCCCAGCCTTGCGACGGCTTCTTGATTCTTTGTTGCTTCTTGCTTACTTCTTCGATACCCGCCGCAGTTCGTCAACCACGAACAATACCGCACCTACGCAAATCGCACTATCGGCCAGGTTGAAGGCCGGCCAATGCCAGTTGCCGACAAAGACGTCGAGGAAGTCGATCACATGTCCATAGGCCACGCGGTCGATCACGTTGCCGATGGCGCCGCCCAGGATCAGTGCCAGCGCCCAGCAGAACATGCGCTGGCCGGGATGCTTGCGCAGCAGGTGGATGATGAACACGGCCGCACCGATGCCGATGGCGGTGAAGAAATAACGCTGCCAGCCACCGCTGGCGGCCAGGAAGCTGAAAGCCGCACCCTTGTTGTACACCAGCACGAGGTTGAAGAACCCGGTGATGGGCAGCGATTCGCCGTAGTGGAACAGTTTCAGGATGGTGATCTTGCTGAGCTGGTCCAGCAGCAGCACGATGGTGGCGATGCCCAGCCAGGGCAGGAGCCCCTGGGCGGACGACGCGGAACTGGAAGAGGAGGAGCGCTTTTTGGTGGTTGCCATGGTGTTGTTCTTTGAGTGGGCCGCCCGCAGCGCATGAGCGCTGCGGGCGGCTTTCAGGCCAGACCGGACGGATCAGGCGAAGCGACGCTGCTCGCCCTGGCCGAACAGGTTGGCGTGGCAGCGACCGCACAGGCCGGGGTGTTCGGCATGAGACCCGACATCGGCGCGATAGTGCCAGCAACGTTCACATTTCTGATGGGTCGACGGAGTGACGACCACGGCTTCTTCTTCCACCGAGGCCACGCGGGTGACCTGCGCGGCCGAGGTGATGAGCACGAACTTGAGGTCCTCACCCAGGCTTTCCAGCAGGGCCGCCTTCTCGCCCGACACCTTCAGTTCCACCTCGGCCTGCAGGGAGGAACCGATGCTGCCGGCGATACGCACTTCTTCCAGCTGCTTGGTCACGGCCGCGCGTACCTCGTGCAGCACCGCGAACTTGCCCAGCAGGGCCTCGGCATCGCTCACCTCGGGCAGCGCGTAGTAGGTCTGCGAGAAGATGGTCTCGCCGCTCTGCGCAAAGGCTTCCTGGCCGGCGAAGAAGCCCCAGGCTTCCTCGGCGGTGAAGGACAGGATCGGCGCCATCAGGCGCAGCAACGACTGGGTGATGTGCCAGATGGCGGTCTGCGCCGAGCGGCGCGCAGCCGAATCCACGCCGCTGGTGTAGAGGCGGTCCTTGAGGATGTCCAGGTAGAAGCCGCCCAGGTCTTCCGAGCAATACATCTGCAGCTTGGCCACCACCGGGTGGAATTCGTAGGTCTCGAAGTGCGCCAGTACCTCGCCTTGCAGGCGCGCCATGTTGGCAATCGCATAGCGGTCGATTTCCAGCAGCTCGGCCACCGGTACGGCGTGCTGCGCCGGGTCGAAGTCCGAGGTATTGGCCAGCAGGAAGCGCAGCGTGTTGCGGATGCGGCGGTAGGCCTCGGTGACGCGCTTCAGGATTTCGTCGGAGATCGAGATCTCGCCGGAGTAGTCGCTGGAAGCCACCCACAGGCGCAGGATTTCCGCACCCAGCGAGTCCGCCACCTTTTGCGGTTCCACGCCGTTCTTGAGTGACTTCGACATCTTGCGGCCTTCGCCGTCGACCACGAAGCCGTGCGTGAGCAGGGCCTTGTAGGGCGCGCGGCCGTTCAACATCGCCGAGGTCAACAGCGACGAGTGGAACCAGCCACGGTGCTGGTCCGAGCCTTCCAGATAGAGATCGGCCGGGAACTGCAACTCTTGCTTGTGCGAGCCGCGCAGCACGGTCTGATGGGTCGAACCGGAGTCGAACCAGACGTCCAGTGTGTCCTTGTTCTTCAGGTATTGGTCGGCCTCGTCGCCCAGCAATTCCTTGGGATCGAGCGCCTGCCAGGCTTCGATGCCGCCTTGCTCGATACGCTGGGCCACCTGCTCGACCAGCTCCGGCGTGCGCGGATGCAGCTGGCCCGTTTCCTTGTGCACGAAGAAGGCCATCGGCACACCCCACTGGCGCTGGCGCGACAGCGTCCAGTCCGGACGGTTGGCGATCATGCCGTGCAGGCGCGCCTTGCCCCAGGCGGGGAAGAAGGCGGTGTCCTCGATACCTTGCAGGGCGGTCTGGCGCAGACTGGGGCCGCCATCCTTGGGGCTGTTGTCCATGCTGGCGAACCACTGCGAGGTGGCGCGGTAGACGATGGGCGTCTTGTGGCGCCAGCAGTGCATGTAGCTGTGGTCGAACATGACCAGCTTGAAGAGCGAACCGGTCTCTTCCAGCTTGGCGCAGATGGGCTTGGAGGCTTCCCAGATGGTCAGGCCGGCGAACAGCGGCAGCCAGGAGGCATAGCGGCCATCACCCATGACCGGGTTGAGGATGTCGTCGTCCTTCATCCCGTGCGCCTTGCAGGAGATGAAGTCCTCGATACCATAGGCCGGTGCCGAGTGGACGATGCCGGTGCCGCTGTCGGCGGTCACGTAGTCGCCCAGGTAGATCGGCGAGAGACGGTCGTAACCGGCATCGGCCTTGGCCAGCGGATGGTGGAAGCGGATCAGCGAGAGCTTCTCGCCCACGGTGGTGGCGATGACACGGCCTTCCAGGCCGAAGCGCTGCAGGCAGGACTCGACCAGATCCTTGGCCAGGATCAGCAGCAGCGGCTCGCCATTGCGCGTGGTCTCGACCAGCGCATACTCGAATTCGGGATGGACGTTGAGTGCCTGGTTGGACGGGATGGTCCAGGGCGTGGTGGTCCAGATGACGATGTAGCCGTTGCGGGTCGGCAGTTCGGTCAGGCCGAAGGCGGTGGCCAGCTTGTCGTGTTCGGCGAAGGGGAAGCCGACGTCGATGGCGGGGTCGCGCTTGTCCTGGTATTCGACTTCCGCCTCGGCCAGCGCCGAGCCGCAGTCGAAGCACCAGTTCACGGGCTTCAGGCCACGATAGACATAGCCCTTCTCCAGGATCGTGCCGAGCGCGCGCAGCTCATCGGCCTCGTTGGAGAAGTTCATGGTCTTGTAAGGGTTGTCCCACTCGCCCAGTACGCCCAGGCGGATGAAATCCTTCTTCTGCAACTCGATCTGTTCATTGGCATAGGCGCGCGCCTTGGCTTGCACTTCGGCCACCGGCAGGTTCTTGCCGTACTTCTTTTCGATCTGGATCTCGATGGGCATGCCGTGGCAATCCCAGCCCGGCACGTATTGCGCGTCGAAGCCGGCCATGTTGCGGGCCTTGACGATCATGTCCTTCAGGATCTTGTTGACGGCGTGGCCCAGATGGATCTCACCGTTGGCATACGGCGGGCCGTCATGCAGGATGAACTTGGGGCGGCCGGCAGAAGCCTTGCGGATGCGTTCGTAGACCTTCTTCTCCTGCCACTGCTTGACCCATTGCGGCTCGCGCTTGGCCAGGTCGCCGCGCATGGGGAAGGCGGTCTCGGTCATGTTGACCGGGTACTTGGAAGGCGCCTTGCCGGCTTTTTCGGGCTTGCCGGGCTTGGCGGAGGATTCTTGATTGGACATGACAAGACTTTCGTTGGATGCTGGTTGATTCTGGTGCCCGGCACAACGCGAGGCGGGCCGGCAAGATGCAAGGATGGGGCGGCTGGACAGCTGCGGGAGCGGGGCTCCGGCAGCCGCCCAGCGGTCAAATTCGGTCGGTGGCCGAGACGGCGAAGCCGGCGCTTTCGCGGAACCAGGCGCGTGCGTGGTCGACGTCGCGGGCGATGGCGGCAGTCAGCGTGGGCAGGTCCACGTATTTTTCCTCGTCGCGCAGCTTCTTGAGGAATTCCACGCGCACCAGCTTGCCGTAGCAATCGCCCCGGAAGTCCAGCAGATGGGTTTCCAGCAGCACGCGTCCGCTGTCATCCACGGTCGGGCGCACGCCCAGGCTGGCCACGGCCGGCAGCGGCTGTTCGGCCAGGCCATGCACCTGCACCACGAAGATGCCGGAGAGGGCGGGGTGCTTGTGGCCGACCCGCATGTTCAGGGTCGGGAAACCGATGGTGCGGCCCAACTTCTTGCCGTGGACCACGCGACCGCTGATGGCGTAGAAGTGGCCCAGCAACTGGCGCGACAGATCGAAATCGCCCGCAGCCAGCGCCGCGCGCACGGCCGAGGAAGAGATGCGCACGCCGGCATTGGTCACCGTGGGCAGGGAGTGCACTTCGAAGCCATGCCGGCGGCCGGCTTCGATGAGGGTGGCAAGCGTGCCGGCGCGTCGTGCGCCGAAGCAGAAGTCGTCACCCACCATCAGCCAGCGCACATGCAGGCCCTGCACCAGGATCTTCTCGATGAAGTCCTGCGGCGAGAGGGCGGCGAAATGGCTGCTGAAATGTTCCACCACGACACGGTCGATGCCGGAGTCGGCCAGCGACTGCAGCTTGTCGCGCAGGTTGGCGATGCGCGCCGGGGCACGTTCGGGGGTGCCGGCCAGCTGGGCGAAGAATTCACGCGGATGCGGCTCGAAGGTCATCACCGCCGCGTCCAGGCCCAGATTGCCGGCGGCCTCGCGCACGCGCGCCAGCAAGGCCTGGTGGCCGAGATGCACGCCGTCGAAGTTGCCGATGGTCAGCGCGCACGGGGCGCGCGATTCGGCAGTGGGAAGTCCGCGAAATACCTTCATTGAGCCGCTGGAAAGATGCGCTGTTGCAAAAGCCTTCCATTATAAATGGTTTCGGAGGCTTTCCCTTAATTGGTGGCAGGATCGCAATGATCAAGCGGCCCGGCACCGGCGCGGATGGGCTTTTTCGAGGTTTCCCAGTTGAAATATTTTTGGAATTGCAACAAACAGCCTCAGCGTTGCGCCACCCCGGTCTCCGGCTCCTGCAGCTGGCGCGCCTCGGCCAGCATCCAGATGGTGATCTTGCGCACTTCCAGCTTGCTCTGGGTGATGTGGGCCCGCAGCAGGATCTGGGCTTCGGTGGCGCGTCGCTTGGCCACCAGTTGCAGGATCTTGCCGTGTTCCTCGTAGGTGGCGTCGACGCGCTTTTTCTTGAGGAAGTCCAGCCGGCGCACGATGCGGATCTTCTCGGTGACCTCGGTATGGACCCGGGTCATCTCCTGGTTGCCGGCGGCGGCCACCAGGTTGGTATGGAAGGCTTCGTCCAGTTCGGCCACCCGCACGGCATCCGATTCGCGCGCCTCTGGCGCGGCCAGCCAGATCGTGTTGAGCTGATCCAGTTCGGCGGTGGGCTCCTGCAGGCTGCACAGTTTTTCCAGCGCCGCCATTTCCAGCACGATGCGCAGGTCGTAGAGGTTGTCGAGCCGGTCGAAATCGATGGGGCAGACCTTCCAGCCGCGCCGGAAGCCGACCTCCAGGTAGCCCTCCCGCTGCAGGCGGAACAGGGCGTCGCGCAGCGGCGTGCGCGAGACCCCCTGGCGAGCGGCCATCTCGGTCTCGGTGAAATTGTCGCCCGGCAGCAGGCGGAAGTTGAAGATGTCGTCCTTGATCCGGTGATAGACCTGTTCGGCGAGCGGGTTGGCGACGGTGACGGTCATGGTGCGGGCATTCTGGTGTTCTCGGGGTGCGATCTCATGCCATCAGGCTGACATGGGCGGCGACGATGCGCCAGCCCTCGTCCATGCGCACCCAGGTCTGCATCTGGCGGCCTATCCTGTCGGAGGTATGGTCGGTGAATTCGGTGGAGACCGTAGCATAGTCGTTGCCGAAGGTGGTGACAACGGTGCGATGCAGCTTGCGCGAGGCCGGCACGGGTTTGCAGGTCTTGCGGTACTGGCGGATCGCCTCGCCGCCCAGCAGCACTTCGCCCACGCCGTAGCGGACGGTGGAGGGGGCGTACCAGAACCAGCGGTCCAGGGTAGGGATGTCATTGATCAGCAGGGCGTATTCGTAATCGGCAAAGGCCTGTTCGACCTCGGCCACCACCTGGGACAGGTTGATTTGCATCATGGATGCTCTCCGTTAAAGCTTGCCAGCGCCGCCTGTAGCTGCGCCAGCGTGGCACGCCAGCCGACGATGCCGCCCTGGGCGGTCAGCATCTCCAGCGTGGCGTGATGGAAGGCGGGGAAGTAGCTGGCGCAGGCATCCTCGATCACCAGGCATTCGTAGCCGCGATCATTGGCTTCGCGCATCGAGGTCTGCACGCAGACTTCGGTGGTCACGCCCGCCACCAGCAGATGGGTGATGCCGCGTTGCTGCAATTGCGCCTGCAGATCGGTGGCGTAGAAGGCGCCCTTGCCGGGTTTGTCGATGACGATCTCGCCGGCGATGGGAGCCAGTTGCGGCAGGATCTGGTTGCCCGGCTCGCCGCGCACCAGGATGCGCCCCATCGGCCCGATATCGCCGATGCCCAGGGTGGGGTTGCCGCGCAGGCGCTTGGCAGGCGGGCA
>JAFAMT010000359.1 GCA_019233085.1 Herbaspirillum sp. | reverse complement strand
GAACAGGCCCGAGGCGAACTTGAGCCGCGCCGGCGCCAGCCCGCCCAGGGTCAGCGTCACCGTGGGCGGCACCGCCAGTTGCTGGCCCATGCCGCGCAGCGCCTGCGGCACCAGCAGCTCGGCCCAGCCCCAGTCATGCGTGAGAGGAGCGAACTGCCACATCGACAGGGCGAACAGTGCCAGCCCGATCATCATGATCCAGCGCAGGTCCAGGCGCTTGGTCAGCCAGGCGTAGAGCGGGATCGAGAGGATCTGGAACACCCCCGTGGAAAACACCGCCTGGCCGATCTGCAAGGCGCTCAGGCCACGCACCCGCCCCAGGAACAGCGGCGTGAGATAGATGGTGGCGAAGATGCCGATGCCGGTGACGAAGGAAAAGAAGCAGCCCAGCGCAAAATTGCGGTCCTTCAGGGCGCGCAGGTCCACCACCGGCTCGGCCGTGCTCAGGCTGCGCCAGACAAAGAGCAGGCCGGCGATGCCCGAGATCCAGGCCGTGGCGGCGATCACCGGATCGCCCAGCCAGTCCCAGCGCGGGCCTTCCTCCAGCGTGTATTCCAGGCAACCGAGAAAGAGCGACATGAACAGGATGCCGGCATAGTCGGCGCGGCGGATCAGCGACCAGTCCGGCAGGTCGATGCGCACCAGGCGCGGTACCGCCAGCGTGATGAAGATGCCCGGCGCCAGGTTGATGAAGAACAGCCAGTGCCAGCTGTAGTGGTCGGTGATCCAGCCGCCCACGGTGGGGCCCAGCGTGGGCGCCAGCGAGGCGATGGCGCCGATGGTGGAGGCAGCGATGACGCGCTGCTTGTTCTCGAAAAAGGCGAAGGCGGTGGTGAAGACGGTGGGGATCATCGAACCGCCCAGGAAGCCCTGCAGGGCGCGGAAGACGATCATGCTCTGGATGTTCCAGGCCAGGCCGCACAACAGGCTGGTGAGCGTGAAACCGGCCGCCGAGACGGCGAACAGCCAGCGTGTGGACATCATGCGGGTCAGCCAGCCCGAGAGCGGGATGACGATGATCTCGGCGATCAGGTAGCTGGTCTGCACCCAGGTGGTCTCGTCATTGCCGGCCGAGAGGCCACCGCCGATGTCACGCAGCGAGGCCGAGACGATCTGGATATCCAGCAACGCCACGAACATGCCCACGCACATCACGCCGAAGGCAAACACCTTGGCCGATACACTCATCTGCGAAGGCTGCACCAGCATCGATGCGGCGCTCATGAACCCTGCCCCCGGCCATCGACACGGGCCACCACCGACAGGCCGGGACGCAAGGCATCCAGCACACCATCGGCGTTATCGAGCAGGATGCGCACCGGCACGCGCTGCACGATCTTGGTGAAGTTGCCGGTGGCGTTCTCCGGCGGCAGGATGCTGAACTGCGCGCCGGTAGCCGGCGCCACGCTGGCCACATGACCATGGAAGACATGGCCCGGCACCGCATCGGCCTCGATGGTGGCCGCATTGCCGGGCTTGATACGGGCCAGCTGGCTCTCCTTGAAATTGGCGTCGACCCACAGGCCACGCGCCGGCACGATGGACATCAACTGCACCGCCGTGGCGGCATAGGCGCCCTGGCGTGCATGGCGATTGCCGACCACACCGTCGATGGGGGCGCGCAGCTCGGTATAGCGCAGGTTCAGCGCCGCCGTGTCGCGCTCGGCGCTAGCCTGGGCCAGAGCTGCCACGGCCTGCTCATGCTGGGTATCGATCACTGCCAGCTGGCGCGTGGCCACGGCCAGCGCGGCCTCGGCCTTCTGGCTGTTGGCGGTGGCCTGGAGGAAGTCGGCGTTGGCCTTCTGCGCACTCTGTACCGACACCGCCGCCCGCGTGACCAGGCGTTCGAAACGACGGTCGTCTTCCTGGGCACGGACGGTCTCGGCGCGGCTGGCATCAACCCCGGCACGGGCCTGGGCGATCAGCGAAGTCTGTACCGCACGGGTGGCTTCCAGGTTGGCGATCTCTGCCTTGCGTGCCGCCACCAGGCCATCGGCCTTGGCCAGGGCCGCGCGGTAGTCGCTGTCGTCCAGCTGCACCAGCAGGTCGCCGGCATGCACCAGCTGGTTGTCGGTCACCTTCACGGTGGCGATGTAGCCGGGCACCTTGGCGCTGATGACGGTGATGTCGCCACCGATATAGGCGTCATCGGTGTCTTCGATGAAACGACCGGTGTGCCACCAGTGCCATCCATAGAACAGTACGGCCAGACCGGCGACCACGGCGACGGCCATGGCCAGCTGGAGTTTGCCGCTGGCGCGCCGACGCTGGATGGGCGCGTCGCCTGCGGGAGGAATGGTGGAGGACATGGACAGGACTCCTTGCAGAGAGAGAAATGTTGACGGGAGAGAAACCGGGGAACCGGGAAAGCAGTTGAAAGCCGGCTGGATAAAAACCAGTTGCTTTCAATTTGAAAGTTACTTTACACTTGTGACTATCGAATTGCAAGTAACTATCTGCCCGCTCTGCAAAAAGGAAAGCTCATGCACACCTCCCCATGGATACTCGGCGCCCTCTCCAGCGCCCTGCTGGCCGCCTGCACCACCGTGCCGGACTACCACACGCCCACCCCGCTCCAGGATGGCCAGGCGTTGCCGGCGCGCTACGCGCACGCGCCGACGGCATCCGCGCAAGAACCGGAGACAGCCCAGCAGGAGAGCTTGCGCCAGTGGTGGTCGCGCTTCCAGGATCCGGTGCTGGACCAGATCATCGATCGCGCGCTGGCCCAGAACCTGGACCTGCAGGCTGCGCTGGCAAGGGTGCAACAGGCGCGTGCGGTAGCCGGCCTGGCTGATGCGGCGCTGCTGCCCAGCGGCACGGTCAGCGCGCAGGCGGCGCGTGAACGGCAATCCCTGCGTAGCCCCCTGGGTGAGATCGCCAGCCACCAGCCCGGCTACCAGCGCAACCAGACGCTCTACGACCTGGGCGCTGGCGCCAGCTGGGAAGCCGACCTCTTCGGCGGCCTGCATCGCCAGCGCGATGCCGACCAGGCCAGTGCCGAAGCGGCGGCCGCCGACGGCCTGGGCGTGCGGGTGGCGATTGCCGCCGAAGCCGCCGACGCCTACTTCAGCCTGCGCGGCGCACAGGCCAGGCTGGCCATCACCGAAGAAGAGATCGCTACCGACACCCGCCTGAGCGAACTGGTCAGCCTGCGCCTGCAGGATGGCCTGGACAACCGGCGCGAACTGGCCCTGGCGCAAGCGCAACTGGCCAGTGCCCGCGCGGCGCTGACACCCTTGCGGACCCTGATCGAACTGCAGCGCAACCGGCTGGACGTCTTGATGGGCCAGGTACCGGGCAGCAGCGCCACGGCGCTGACCGGCGACGCCACCACGATCGCCGCAGCACCGGCACTGTCCACCTTGCCCGCACCGGCGGCCCTGCTGCGTCGCCGCCCCGACGTGATGGCCGCCGAGCGGCGACTGGCGGCCTCCCACGCACGCATCGGCGTGGCCATGGCCGAGTACTATCCCAAGCTGTCGTTGTCGGGGCTCTTGGGCTTCGAGAGCCTGTCCAGCCTGACGCTGTCCGGCCAGACCTTCCAGCCGCTGGCGGTGGCCGGCCTGCGCTGGCGCCTGTTCGATTTCGGCCGGGTCGATGCGGAAGTGGCGCAGGCACGCGGCGCCAACGCAGAAGCGCTGGCACGCTTCCGCCAGGCCATGCTCAAGGCCACCGAGGATGTGGAGAATGCCCTGGTCACCGAGATCCAGCTCGATGACCGTCTGCAGGCCCTGCAGGCCCGCCGCGCCGCCACCGCCGATGCCCTGGCCGCCGCGCGGGAAGCCTTCGACGGCGGCGCCACCAGCCAGGTCGAGGTGTTGCAGCAGCAACGCCAGCTGCTCGATGCCCGCGACCAGCTGGCACTGGCCCAGGCCGACGCGGCAAGGGCCAGCGTGGGGACCTTCCGCGCGCTGGGGGGTGGTTGGTAGAAAGAGAGAAAAAGAGCTGCGAGAAACACCGGCGCGCGTCCAGGCGCACCGGGAAGCATCAGACCGGACGTGCCGCCATATCCGCGATCAGTCCATCGATGACGTCCTCGCACAGCACCAGTTGTTCGGCCGTGACGAATTCATCCGGCCGCCCGGCGCTAGCTTGCCTGCACCACCGCCGTACCGGCGCGGCGATCATCGATAGGAAAATGCAACACCGCCGCCACGATCCCCACCACGAAGGTTGCGCCCCAGAGCAGTGAATACGAACCGGTCAGCTCCAGCATCCAGCCACCCAGCCAGGCGCCGAGGAAAGAGCCGATCTGGTGGCTGAGGAAGCAGATGCCAAACAGCGTACCCATGTGCGCCGTGCCGAAGATACGTGCCACCAGCCCGGTGGTCAGCGGCACCGTCCCCAGCCAGGCCAGTCCCATCACGGCGGCGAACAGGCCCACGCTCAGGGGACTCTTGGGCGCCAGGAAGAACAGCCCGATGGCCGTGCTGCGCAGCAGGTACAGCCAGCCCAGCACGACCTGTGGGCGGTAGCGCCCGCCCAGCCAGCCGCAGGCCCAGCTACCGGCCATGTTGAACAGGCCGATCAGCGCCAGCGCAGTGGCCGCCAGTCCGGTAGGCATGTGGCACAGCTCCAGGTAACCGGGCAGGTGGGTGGCGATGAAGGCCAGCTGGAATCCGCAGGCGAAGAAACCCAGCGTCAGCAACTGATAGCCGCGATGAGCACGGGCCTGCGCCACCACCTCGCGCACACTGTAGCGCAGTGCCGTCGCAGCCTGGACAGGGCGCGCGCCCTGACCCAGCAGGAAACCCAGCGGCGCCACCGCCAGCACCAGGAAGGCCAGCATCAGCAAGGCCGCGCTCATGCCCGAGGAGGCCCGCACGCCTTGCACCAGCGGCAGCATCAATACCTGCCCCAGCGACCCACCGGCGCTGACCAGGCCCATGGCACTGCTGCGGCGTTCCGGCGCCACGCTCTGCCCGACCGCCGTCATCACCACGCCGAAACTGGTACAGCTGATGCCCACGCCGATGAACACGCCCATGCCCAGCACCAGCATGAGACCATTGCCAGCCAGTGCCGTCATGGCCAGGCCGAGCGCATAACAGCCGGCGCCCACCGCCACCACCGGTGCCGGCCCGTGGCGATCGGTCATGGCCCCGGCCAGCGGCTGGGCGAATCCCCACACCATGTTGTGCAGGGCAATGGCAAAGGCCACCAGCGTGACCGGCAAGCCGTGATCGTAGGACAGCGGACTGATGAACAAGCCGAAGGTCTGGCGCGAACCGAGCGCCATGCTCATGATGGCGGCGCCGGCGGCGACCGCCAGCCAGGTGCGACGGGTAGCAGAAATTGTCATGTGAGTACGGTTTTCCGGTTGGTATGGGTGATGTCGACAGCCCCTATTTAAGCGCCTCTGCGACGCCCTCTCAAACGAATTCGATGATGTTTCACATTCCCTGCATGCATGCGAAAACCAGTGCCTGCAGCCTCCACGCAGGAGCGCGGATGTGTTTCAATACCGCATCTCCAACGCCTACAACGAGCCCGCCATGCCCATCCCCCTGGCCAAGCTGCCGCCGCTGGACCTGATCCGTGGCTTCGTCGCCGTGGGGCGTCGCATGAGCATCACGCTGGCCGCGCAGGACCTGTTCCTGACGCAATCGGCGGTGAGCCGCCAGGTGCACCTGCTGGAACAGTTCATGGGCATGCCGCTGCTGCAACGCCACCACCGCGCCATCTCCTTCACGCCGGCCGGCGAGCGGCTCTTTCGCAGTGCCGATGCCGTCCTGCTGCAACTGCAGGACACCGTGGGCGAGCTGCAGGCCACCCAGGCGGCGCGCCCGGTCACCATCACCGCCAGCATCGGCATGACCGGCCTGTGGCTGCTGCCACGGCTGTCGCTGCTGCAGCAGCGCTGGCCCGGGCTGGATGTGCGGGTGGCCGCCAGCGACAGCGTGGCCGACCTGCGCCAGGAGGGCATCGACCTGGCCTTGCGCTACACCACCCGCTTGCAGGTGCCGCCGGGCGCGATCCGCCTCTTCGGTGAATCAGTGGCGCCGGTGGCGCATCCGCTGCTGCTGGTCGATGGCAAGCTGCCGGCGGCCACGCCGCTCATCGAGTTCGAGCAGCCCAATCCGCGACTGCGCTGGAAGGACTGGCTGGACGGCAGCGACAAGCCAGCCCGCAAGAAGCGCAGCATGTTGCGCTTCAACCAGTACGACATGGTGATCCAGGCCGCGCTGGCCGGACAGGGTGTGGCGCTGGGGCGCATCGAGCTGATCACGCCGCAGCTGCAAGGCGGCCAGCTGGTCATGCTGGCCGAGCCGCGTACCCAGGGTGCGGAAGGCTATGCCTACTGGCTGATCCAGGCCGAGCAGCAGCCGCGCGGCGAGGTGCAGCAGGTGGCGGCGTGGATCATCGCCGAGGCGAAGGACAGCGTCCTGTAGGGCCGGCAGGATGGCAGGCGGCCAGCGCGTCGTCGAGCCGGTCATTGCCCCAGAACATCTCCTCCCCTACGAAGAAGGTCGGCGCGCCGAAGATGCCCAGTGCACGGGCCCGGCCGGTCTGCTCGCGCAGACGGCTGCGGATGGCGTCGGATTGCGCCAGCGCCAGGATCGCATCGGCCGGCAGTTGCATGGCCAGCAGCACCTCGCGCACGGTGTCGATGCTGTCGATGTCGCGGTCCTCGGCGAAATTCAGATGCATCACCAGGCGACAGAATCCCCCCACCCACGGCGCCTCGGCGTGCGCCAGCGCCACCCGCGTGGCCACCACCGCCGAGCGCGGAAAGCGGCTGGGCATGGTCCAGGGCACGCCGTACTTGCGGCACTGGCGCGCCATGTCGCGCCAGGTGTAGTCGCCCTTCTCCTTTTGCAATACGAAGGGCGAGGTACTCCAGCCCAGGGCCTGGAACACCGGTCCCAGCAGGAAAGGCCGCCACTGCACCCGCACCTGCGCCTGCTGCGCGGCCTGCTCGATACGCATGGTGGAGAGGTAGCTGTAGTTGCTGCCGAAGTCGAACCAGTACTCGATCACGGGAAGCGCGGCACTCATGCATGCACCACCAGGCAGCGCAACTCCAGGCTCTTGCGCAGGGGCGCCGAGGGCGGGATCTCGGGCAGGTCGAAGGCGCTGTGGGGCGTAAAGCGCGCCACGCCATCGGTGCGCGAATCGAACTGCTTGAACACCAGCGCATCGCTGGCCTGCATGTCGGCGAAGTAATACCAGCGGTGCCGGGGATGGTGGCGCAGCAGGTAGATCTCGCCATTGCGACGCGGATAGCGTACCTCGCCACGCACCAGCTCGTCGGCTGCCACGCTGCGCGCATCGGCCACTGCCAGCGGCGTGTCCTGCACCACGCCGCGCAGGCTGCGCCAGATGTTGAGGATGGAAAAATGCTGGGCGTAGGCAATCAGGTCGGCATCGCGCAAGACCATCGAAAAGCGCCGCCGACCCGATGCCTCGGTGTAGTCGTTGTGGATGCGGCCATTGGCTGCCGGCGTGGCACCACGCTCGGCACGGCCGAAATCCAGCGGCACACGCGCGGCATCGCGCTCGCGCACCAGGTGGTCGAAGACATAGGCATGGGTGCCGCCCGTCAAGGCCAGGGCCAGCTCCACGGCTTCGGCGTAATAGGTCGAGGTGATCTCGTCGACATCGTCGAAGTTGTGCACGGCAGTGGGCGCATCGACCAGCTGGAAGCCATTGCTGTCGATGGAGAGATCGGCAAGCTGCCCGGCATCGGCGATGAAGCTGCGCCGGGCGCTGTAGTGCGCGCTCTCCCAGGGTGTGCCGGGCGGCGGTTCGAAGGCGTAGCTGACCGGGTCGCGGGCGTCATCAGCCAGGTAGTTGAGCGGCGCCCAGACGCCGGCCGGGTTCTGGAGGGTGGCAGTTGACATGATGGCTCCTTATGCGTGGTTAGTATCTGGCTTCATTGAAGCAGCCACGCCTGGGCTATTCAAACGACTTATTTCCGCTTACGCATGCACAGTGGGAATGTGAAACGGCAATGCATATGCTTATATGAATTTGTTTCTTGGCAGGGGGCGGACGGCGCGCTAGCGTCTGTCATCGACATGTGCGAACCGTTTCCCCTCCAACGAACGACAAGAAAGAGACAACATGGCAGACAATGCGCAATGGAAATTCGAAACCCTCTCCGTCCACGGCGGCTACGATCCCGATCCGACCACCCGTGCGGTGGCCGTGCCGATCTACCAGACGGTGGCCTTCGCCTTCGATGACACCCAGCACGGCGCCGACCTGTTCGACCTGAAGGTACAGGGCAATATCTATTCGCGCATCATGAACCCGACCCAGGACGTGCTGGAAAAACGCCTGGCCGCGCTCGAAGGCGGCATCGCCGCGCTGGCGCTGGCCTCCGGCCAGGCGGCCGTGACCTATGCAATCCAGACCATTGCCGAGGCCGGCGACAACATCGTCTCGGCCTCGACCCTCTATGGCGGCACCTACAACCTCTTCGCCCACACGCTGCCACAGTTCGGCATCACCACGCGCTTTGCCGATCCGCGCCAGCCGACCTCCTTCGAGCCACTGATCGACGCGCGCACCAAGGCCATCTATATCGAATCGATCGGCAACCCGCTGGGCAACATCACCGACATCGCCGCAGTGGCCGAGATCGCGCATCGCCACGGCGTACCGCTGATCGTCGACAACACCGTCGCCACGCCCTACCTGCTGCGTCCCTTCGAACATGGCGCCGACATCGTCGTGCATTCGCTCACCAAGTACCTGGGCGGCCACGGCACCACGCTGGGCGGTGCCATCGTGGACTCGGGCAAGTTCCCCTGGGCCAAGCACAAGGAACGCTTCAAGCGCCTCAATGAACCCGATGTGAGCTACCACGGCGTGGTCTATACCGAAGCCCTGGGCGAAGCCGCCTACATCGGCCGCGCGCGCGTGGTGCCGCTGCGCAATACGGGCGCGGCACTGTCGCCCTTCAATGCCTTCCAGATCCTGCAGGGCATCGAGACGCTGGCCTTGCGGCTGGACCGCATCACCGACAACACCCTGGCAGTGGCACAGTACCTGAAACGCCATCCCAAGGTGCGCTGGGTCAACTACGCCGGGCTGGAAGACCATCCGGACCATGCACTGGCGCAGAAGTATTTCAAGGGTCGCGCCTCGGGCGTGCTGACCTTCGGCGTGGCCAATGGCCGCGAGGGTGGCGCGCGCTTCCAGGATGCCTTGCAGCTCTTCACGCGCCTGGTCAACATCGGCGACGCCAAGTCGCTGGCCACCCACCCGGCCTCGACCACGCACCGCCAGCTCTCGCCGGCCGAACTGGAAAAAGCCGGCGTGACCGAGGATACGGTGCGGCTGTCCATAGGCATCGAGCACATCGATGACCTGCTGGCCGACCTGAAGCAGGCGCTCGAATCGGCTTGATCGACCAGCCCTGCAGTGGTCCTGCACTGGCCGTTCACCCCGGCCAGGCGTACTCCAGCTGCAGGGCCACCAGCGCGGCGGTACTGCGACCGTAACGCGCGGCGATGGCAGCCAGGGCGCGCTCCAGATGCGCTGCGGCGGGCAGGTCGCCCTGCAGTGACAGCGGCAGCGCGCCAGCCTGTGCCGGCTGCGTATGCAGCAACAAGCCATCCCGGCTGGGCAACAGCTCCGGCGAGCCTGCCGGGGCCGTCAGCACCGCCTGCGAACGATAAGTGCGCGACCAGGCATCGGCCGTCAGTGCCAGGGCAATGCCATCCAGGCCGTCCTGGCCGGCGATCTCCACCGTCTCGTGCCGCCACAACAGCGCCGTATTGGCGATTACCCTCCAGACATGGGCGGCGCCAAGATGAAAACGCCCGCTGTCATGCCCCTCCCCCAGATCGCGGATGCCCAGTTGCGCCGCCAGTTCCTGCGCCCGTTGCCGGCCCGCGATCGCCTCCACCAGCACCAGCGAAGCCGGTAGCGAGGCCGAGACTCCGGTGGTGGTCATGATGCCCCTATCGACCACATAGCGGCGGTCGTTGACCCAGCGCATGGTCGGATAGGCCTTGCGCAAGTCCTGGGCGGCATACCAGTGCGTAGTGGCCTCACGCCCATCCAGCAGGCCGGCCTTGCCCAGCACCCTGGCTCCTTCACAAATGCCGGCGATATTGGCCTGGCGGGCGAACTGCCGCACCAGCCAGGACAGGATGCGGTCGTTGTCCGCCTGGTGCAGCGCCGGGACGACGACATAGTCGGCGCCCCCGGGATATCGTTCATCAAAGCCGGCCAGCGTCAGCTGCGCCGAGATCGCCAGCGCCGGCATCAGCGTGATGCGCCCCGGCTCGGGCGCCACCACCACCACATCGGCCGCGCCGCAACGGCTGAGCACGGCATGGGGAATCATCAGATCGGTGGTCTCGGTCCCCGCATTGTCGGCCACGATGGCCACCAGCGGCCGGGGGCGCCGCGCCGGCCGCAGCCCCTGTGCCGCAGCGCCGCAGCTGCCCGATGCCACTACAATGAGCGCCATTGCCATATTGGCCGTCAACCTGGTCAGGAATTCCCTTATATGCATGCCGCCCTCCGGTCCGTCCGCGTGAGTGCGGGGAAGAGCGATCTTAGGAGAACGGCACCGACACCGCCATGACAGAGATATCGGATTTACGGCCACAGGCCGCGGCCCCTGCGTCGTCCCCTTCTTCGCCCCTTGCTTCGCCGCATTTTTCGCCGCATTCTTCGCCGCGCACGGTGCTCTTCATCGCCTTCGATGGCGCCGAGCCGCTCGACCTGATGGGGCCCATCGGCGTGTTCTCGCGTGCCCAGGCACTGGCACCGGGCAGCTACGACATCCGCGTGGCCTCGCCTGAAGGCGGCGCCATCGGCACCGGGTCGCCGCTGAGCCTGGGCGGCATCGTCCCCCTGTCTGCCGTCGGCGGCAGCATCGATACGATCCTGGTGGTCGGCGGTCATGAGCAGGCCATCCGCCGCGCCGCCACCGATGCCGCCCTGGTCGGTTGGCTGGCCCGCCATGCCGGCCATGCGCGCCGGGTCGGCAGCATCTGCACCGGCGCCTTCATCCTCGGTGCGGCCGGCTTGCTGGACGACCGCCATGTGACGACGCACTGGGCTGCCGTCGAACTGCTGCAACAGTATTTCCCCCGGGCCAAGGTAGACCCGGAGGCGATCTACCGGATCGATGGCCCGCTCTGCACCTCGGCCGGCGTCACCACCGGCATCGACCTCGCGCTGGCACTGGTCAGGCAGGACCTGGGACAGGCCGTTGCCAGCGCCATTGCGCGCGACCTGGTGCTGTTCCTGCATCGACCGGGTCGGCATCAGCAGCTCAGTGCGACGCTGGCGGCCCAGCAGCGCGCCGGCGACCTGTTCTCCGAGTTGCTGGCCTGGATGCTGGACCATCCCGAGGAAGACCTCAGCGTCCCGGCCCTGGCCGCTCGTGCGGCGATGAGCCCACGCAACTTCTCGCGCCGCTTCCTGCGCGAAGTCGGCAAGACTCCCGGCCAGCATGTCCTGGAATTGCGCATCGAGCATGCCTGCCGCCATCTGGAGAAGACCGGCTGGACCATCGAGCGCATCGCCGAACGCAGTGGCCTGAAGAATGCCGATACCATGCACCGCGTGTTCCGCCAGCAACTGGGCATGACGCCCGCGCACTATCGCGCGCGCCTGGCCGCTGGCCAGACGGCCGCACCGGCGCAGGCCTGAGCTTGGCGCTAGCGGCGGGCGCCGGCTGCGGCCAGGATGGCCTCGCCCACCACCCGCATGGCGCGCGTGACCGGCTTGTCGTGACGCACGATCAGGCCCAGCTGGCGGGTCAGCACCGGCGCCAGCGACCGCACCTGCAAGATGCGCCGGTCGTCCTGGCGCAGTGCCATCTGCGGGATAATGCTGTAGCCCAGGCCGGCCGCCACCATTTCCTTGATCGCCTCGACGCTGCCCAATTCCATCTTGGGCTGCAGCCGCAGGCCAGCTTCCAGCAGCCAGGCATCCACCTGTTGCCGGGTATTGGTGCCGGGTTCGAAGAGCATCATCGGCAGCGCCGCCAGATGCCGTGGCGCCACCAGGCGCGGCAGCTTGCGCGCGCTGCCCGGGCCGATCAGCACGAAGGGCTCTTCCAGCACCACGCTCACACGCAGCGCCCGGCTGCTCACTGGCAGGGTGACCAGGGCCATGTCCAGCAGGTTCTGCTCCACCCGCCGCACGAAGTCACCAGTGTTGCCGGTACCGACGATGACCTGCAGCCCGGGATAGCCTTGCTGGATCCCGGCCAGCACCGGCGGCAGCAGATTCAGGCAGGCGGTGGCACCGGTGCCGATGCGCACCGTTCCCTGCACGCCCTCGGCATGGCGACCGATGGCCTCAGCTGCCTCGGCGGCCGTATCCAGCAGGCTGCGCGCGTAGCCGAGCAAGGTGGCACCGGCAGCGGTGGGGGCGATCTTGCGGCCGACCCGCTCCAGCAGGCGCGTACCCAGGCGGCGCTCCAGCTCGCGGATCTGCTGGCTCACCGCCGGCTGGCTGAGCTCCAGGCTGGCCGCCGCAGCCGAGAAACTGCCACTCTCCATGACCCGGACAAAGGTATCGAGCTGCTCGAAAGAAAACATCTGCATATAAGATCTTCTTATGCAATGAATAAGCAACATAATCTATGTTGTGAGACGCAGCACTGTCAACATACGCCCCATGGATACCTTGACAGCACCACAGCCGGTAACGCATCCGGCACTCCCCGGCGCACCGGCGCTCACCCTCGCCGAGGCGCGCCCGGAGCACATCCCTGCCATCCTGGAGATCTATTCGGTCTACGTGCTGGAGGCCCTCTGCACCTTCGAGGAGTTACCGCCCTCGCTGGAGGAGATGCAGCAGCGCCTGAACCGGCTGCGCCGGGTCGGCCTGCCTTGGCTGGTGGCGCTGGAGGGCGATAGCGTGGTCGGCTATGCCTATGCCAGCCCCTACCGCTCGCGCCCGGCCTACAACGGCACGGTGGAAGATTCGATCTATGTACGCCGGGGACATGGCGGCCGTGGCGTCGGCCGCGCCCTGCTCGATGCACTGGTGAACCAATGCCGGGCACTGGCTTATCGCGAAATGATTGCCGTGGTCGGTGACAGCGCCAATACCGCATCGCTGGCGCTGCACGAGAGAATGGGATTCAGGACGGTCGGTGTGCTCACCGATGTCGGCAGGAAATTCAATCGCTCCGTCGACACCGTACTGATGCAGCGCACGCTGGCCTAGCCGTGCGCCTGCATCGCCAGGAAGGAACTAGGCAGCGATGGCCTGGGCCTGCCGCTGCGCCACCAGTTCACGGGTACGCGGGATCAGTTCGCGGCCATAGTCGATGGCGTCTTCCAGCGGATCGAAGCCACGGATGAGGAAGGTCGTCACGCCCAGGTCGTAGTAGTCGAGCAAGGCTTCGGCCACCTGTGCCGGGGTACCGACCAGGGCGGTCGAGTTGTAGCGGGCGCCGGTTTCCTTGGCAATGGCCGTCCAGAGGCGCTTGTCCACGCGGCTGCCGCGTTCGGCCGCTGCCAGCAGGCGGCGCGCCCCTTCGCTCTGCTGCGGGCCGGCATAGGTGGGCTGGATCTTGCCGTTGCCGGAGCGCAGGCGCCGCGTCTCGGCCAGGATGCGCTCGGCGCGTTCCCAGGCAGCATCTTCGGTGACGGCCAGGATGGGACGGAAGGACACCGAGAAGCTGATCTCCCGTCCATGGCGTGCCGCCTCGGCACGCGCGCGTCCGGTCAGCTCGCGCACCTGGTCCAGCGATTCGCCCCACAAGGCGTAGATGTCGGCATGCCGCCCCGCCACCGGGATGGCGGCCTCGGAGGCACCGCCGAAGAAGATCGGCAGATGCGGCTGCTGTACCGGCTTGACCTCGGAAAAGGCTTGCTCGACGCGATAGAACTCGCCATGGTGATCGAAGGGCTCGCCCGAGGTCCACACCTTGCGCAGGATCTCCAGGTACTCATCGGTGCGCGCATAGCGCCGGTCGTGGTCGAGGTAGTCACCATCACGGCGCTGTTCGGAGTCGGAGCCGCCCGAGATGATGTGCACGCCCAGGCGGCCACCACTGAAATGATCCAGCGTAGCCAGTTGGCGCGCCGCCAACGTCGGCGCCACGAAACCGGGGCGATGCGCCAGCATCAGCTTGATGCGGTGGGTGGCGGCGGCCACCTGGGCGATGGTCAGGATGGCATCCGGGCCGGTCGAGTGATACGGCACCAGCACGCGATCAAAGCCGGCCTCCTCGTGGGCACGCGCAAAGCGCAGCAGGTAATCCGTATCGATAGCAGGTCCCACCGGAGTATGGATCTCCGAGTTCTTGTTGGTGGTGACCATGCCGATGAAGTTGACGCTCATGATGTCGCTCTCTCAGGAAAAGGGTGGGATGCCGATCGGGGATCAGGCGGCGGCTTGCTGGTCCGGCTCGCCTGCAGCCGGCAGGGACGAGACTTCCTTCAGGCCGAAATGGCCACGCAGGGTATGGCTGTCGTACTCTTCGCGGAACAGGCCGCGCTTGCGCAGCAGAGGCACGACCTCGTTGGCAAAGAGTTCGAACTGCTGGCCGATGATGGGCGGCATCACATTGAAGCCATCGGCCGCGCCGGCCTTGAACCAGTCTTCGATCAGGTCGGCCACCTGTTCGGGCGTGCCGGCCACGGCCAGGTGGCCGCGTGCGCCGGCCAGGCGCTTGAGCAATTGGCGCAGCGTCAGGCCATCGCGCAGGCTGGTCTCCACATAGCCGACGGCACGGCTCCTGGAGGCCTCCACCTGCGCGGGATCGGGAAAGTCCTCGGCACGCAGCTTGCGGTCCAGCGGCAGGGCCGAGAAATCATGGCCGCCGAAGCGGGCCGACAAGCGGGCCAGGCCGGTGTCGATGCTGGTCAGCGCATCGAGCTCTTCCCAGACCTGTTGCGCCTCCTGCTCGGTGGAGCCGATGGCGGCACTGATGCCGGGCAGGATGACGATGTCCTGCGGCGCGCGTCCGAGCTTGCCGGCCTGCCCCTTGATGTCCTGGTAGAAGGCTTGCGCCGAGGCGCGCGTGCCATGGGCGGTGAAGATCGCCTCGGCCCAGCGGGCGGCGAAGGCGCGCCCCGCTTCCGACTGGCCGGCCTGCACGTAGACCGGTCGGCCCTGCGGACTGCCGGGCACGTTCAGGGGACCACGCGTGCGCACGTGACGACCTTCGAAGTGCACCGGCCGGATATGGGTGGTGTCCAGGAAGCGCCCGCCGGCACGGTCGTCGATCAAGGCAGCGGCCGGGAAGCTGCGCCACAAGGCATCGACCGCTGCCACGAATTCCTCGGCGATCTGGTAGCGGCTGCCGTGGTCCACGCTCTCGGCCAGCCCGTAGTTCTGGCCGGCGCGGGGCGCCCAGGAGGTGACGATGTTCCAGCCGGCCCGCCCCTTGGAGATGTGATCGAGCGAGGCGAACTGGCGCGCCAGCGTGTAGGCATGGTTATAGGTGGTCGAGGCGGTACCGATGAGGCCGATGCGCTCGGTGCGCAGGGCCAGGGCGGTCAGCAGCAGCAGCGGATCGAGCAAGCCGGAGGTAGCCTGCAGGCCACCCTCCGGGCCCACCAGGGTATCGGCCAGGAAGACCGCATCGAACTTGGCCGCCTCGGCTACACGCGCGGCATCGGCGTAGAGTTCCAGATCGGTCAGGGACTTGGGGTTGGCACCGGGATGGCGCCAGGCGCCTTCATGGTGGCCCCGGCTCATCAGGAAGAGATTGAGGTGCAATTGGCGTGTCATGGAAAGCTCCTTGTTGGAATCAGGCTGCCGTCTCCACACCGAGGCTGTGCAGCAGCCCCTGGCGCAAGGACATGAAACCGGGATGATCGGCACGGCGCGGATGGGGCAACGGGACCGCATGGTCATCGGCGATGCGGCCGGCCTTGAGCACCAGGATGCGATCGGCCAGCAGCAGCGCCTCATCGACGTCATGGGTGACCAGGATCAAGGTTGGCCGCACCCGCTCGATGAGCCGGAACAACAGGCCATGCATGCGCATGCGGGTGAGCGCGTCGAGTGCGCCGAAGGGTTCGTCGGCCAGCAGAACGTGCGGGTCGCGCAGCAGCGAGCGTGCCAGCGCGGCGCGCTGCTTCTGGCCGCCCGAGAGCGTGGCAGGCCAGGCCTGCTGCTGCTCGCCCAGCCCCACCTCCTGCAACAGCTGGCGCGCCGCCGGTGCCGCCACCCGCGCCTCCAGCCCCAGTGTGAGGTTGTCGATCACCGAGAGCCAGGGCAGCAGGCGTGCATCCTGGAACAGCACGCTGACATTGCCCTCGACGGTGATCCTGCCGCTGGCCCCGGGTTGCGGGTCCAGCCCGGCCAGTGCGCGCAGCAGCGTGGTCTTGCCGGAACCGGACTCACCCAGCAGGGCGATGAACTGGCCGGGCTCGACCTCCAGGTCGAGCTTGTCGAGCACGGTCTTGCCGTCAAAGCTGCGCGAGAAACGCTGGACCCGGATGCTGCCGGGCGTGCCGGCGACGTGCCGGCTCATGCCGTCCTCCGGTAGCGCAGCACGCGCGCTTCGATGGCGCGCACCACGGCATCCGAGAGCAATCCCAGCCAGGCATAGATGAGGATGCCGACCACGATGACATCGGTCTGGCCCCAGTCGCGTGCACGGTTCATCAGGTAGCCGATGCCGGTCTGGGTATTGACCAGCTCCAGCACCACCAGCGCGGTCCAGCACAGCGACACGGCCAGGCGCAAACCCACGAAGAAGCCCGGCAAGGCACCCGGCAGGGCCACCCTGGCAATGAACTCGCGGCGCGACAGATGCAGCGTCTGGGCCAGTTCGACATGGCCGATGTCGATGCCGCGCAGGGCGGCATGGGTATTGATGTAGATCGGCACGAACACGGAGACGGCGATCAGGAAGACCTTCATCTCCTCGCCGATGCCCAGCCAGACGATGGCCAGCGGAATGAGCGCCAGCGTGGGAATGGCACGCTTGACCTGCACCAGGCCATCGATGAGCGCCTCGCCACTGCGCGTGAGACCGGCCACCAGGGCCAGCGCCACGCCGGCCACCAGTCCCAGCAGCAGGCCGCTGTAGGCGCGCGCGGCCGATGCCAGCAGGTGCGGCAGCAGGCTGCCATCGGCAAGCATGCGGTAGCCGGTCAGCAAGGCCTGCGATGGCGCGCTCAGGGTATCGGGGGACAGCCATCCCAGCCGTGAGGCGGCTTCCCAGACCAGCAGCAACAGCGCCGGCCCCAGCAGCAGGGCGCGTTGCGGCAGGCGCGCGGCCATCAGGCGTCGCGCGCGCGGGCCGCTTTGCACATGCGCAAGGTCGGACGCCGTGAACGCTTCCGGTTCTTGGTGGGGCAGGTCCAGTCGGGCTTGGCTAGGCATGGTGGTGTCAGCGGTTGGCCACGACGATCTTGTCGTAGGTGGTGACGAAGGCGTCGGCGGCATCGAAGCGCTGCGGTACGGCACCGGCCTCGTGCAGGATGTCGATCAGCTTCTGGTGATGCGGGATGGCCTCGGCGGCGGTCTGGAATTGCAGTGGCGACTGCGAGGCCAGGATGGCGGCCGTGCCGGCTGCATCGATATGCTGGGACTGCGTGTAGTAGAAGCGCCCCCACTCCTGTTCATGGGCATTGCTCCACTTGCCGGCGCGCACGAACGCCACCAGGAAGGCCGAGATGGCTTGCGCCTTCTGCGCATCGGCCAACACCTCGGGGCGGGCGTAGATGTACGAAGTCGATGGCAGCAGCTTGCGCTCCTGCGGATCTGGTACCGGGCTGGCGCCGATCTGGCGGGCCAGGCGGGTCACGTGGGGCTCCAGCAGGACCGCCACATCGATGGCCTTGGCGCGCAAGGCGTCGTTGAGATCGGCTACGCGCAGGTTGACCAGTTGCACATCGGCCAGTGTCAGTCCGGCGTGCCTGAGCGCATCGATGAGGAACACCTGGCGCCCCGATCCCTCCACGTAGCTGATGCGCTTGCCACGCAGGTCGGCCAGTGTCGTTACGCCAGCCCCGGCGCGTTGCACCAGCCGGTACTGCGACAGGGTCCGGGTGAAGGTGGCGATGATGGGCAACTTCACCCCCGCCGCACGCGCCTGGATGGGCGGGGTGTCGCCGACATAGGCGATATCGAGCGCACCGGCGCGGATGGCCTCGAAGATGGCCGGACCGCCAGCGAAATTGGGCAACTCCAGCTGCACACCCAGGGACTTGCGCTCGCCACTGGCCTCCAGCAGCTGGCGCAGGAACTCGTTCTGGTCGGCCACCACCAGGCGACCGCCTGCGGAGGCTGCCGGGGTTGCGGGCGTTGCAGCCCATGCCAGGCCAGTGCTCGCCGCGTACAGTACCGGCAGGCCCAGCAGGAAATGACGCCGTCTCATCCTCGCCCTCCCCCGCTCAGACCTTGACGATGTAGTCGCTCACCTGCACCTTCTGCGGCAGGATCTTGCGCGCGGCCAGCCAGTCGGCGGCCCCCTGGAAGGTGGCGACGAATTTGGCATCGTCGGCACCATGGAATTCCCAGCGGCGTGCCAGCTTGATGAGCGAGTCGCGCACCGCGTCCGAATAGCCGGCGTCCTGTTGCACTAGGCGTTCGGCCTCGCGCGGGTTCTTGCTGATCCACTCGCCCTCGGCCCGATAGGCGGCATTGACGGCGCGCACGATGTCGGCGTTTTCCTCGGCGAACTTGCGGTGCGTGACATAGGAGTTGAAGTCGATCAGGAACTCCAGGTCGCGCCCCTCGAAGAAGACGTCATGGGCCTTGTACTCGACCCGCGCGATATCCACGCCCGGGCTCCACATCGACCACGCATCGACCTTGCCCTGGGCAAAGGCCGGACCGGCGTCGGGCGGATTGAGGTAGACGAAGTTGACCTTGTCGGGGGCGATGCCGTGTTTTTCCAGCGCCGCCACCAGCAGGAATTCGCCCAGGCCGGAGCGGTTCACCGCCACCGTCTTGCCCACCAGGTCGCTGACCTTGGTAATGCCCGAGCCATCCTTGGCGATGATGGCCGTGCTGCGCGGCTCGACCACCGCGAACTGCGTAAAGACCAGGGGCGATCCGGCGATCATGGCTGCCAGCGCCGGCGTGGTACTGCCGCCGAAACCGAAGTCGGCGCTGCCGCCGGTGACAGCCTGCAGCGAGGGCGCATGGTTAGGGAAGGGGCCGATCCATTGCACCTTGATGCCATCGCGGGCCAGGGTCTTCTCGAACTCGCCGCGGGTGCGGGCAATGCCGGGCAGGCCGCCCTTGCCCCAGGCCAGGCGGACGGTATCGGTATTGCGCGACTTGCCGGCGGCGGCCAGCGCGGCGATGGGCAAGCCGGCGGCGCCGAGGGCGCTGGCCCCCAGGGCGGCCTGGATCAGGTGACGTCGTTGTGTATTGGCGGGCTTGGAATCGTGACTCATGGAGTGGCCAGGGAAATGGAAGGTAAGAAAGTAAAAGAGGAGGACGAAATCAGTCGCTGCTCACCACGCCCAGCTCGGCCAGCAGCCGCGCGCGCAATTCTTCGGCGGCAGGATGGGCGCGGTCATGGGCGGCTTCGGGGAGCACGTGGTAGTCGCTGGCGATGGCGCCGTCGCGCATGACCAGGATGCGGTCGGCCAGCAGGATGGCTTCGTCCACGTCGTGCGTGACCAGCAGCACGCCGGGGCGGTGACGCGCCAGCAGCTGGCGCACCAGGGCATGCATGCGGATGCGGGTGAGCGCATCGAGGGCGGCAAAGGGTTCGTCCAGCAACAGCAGGCGCGGCTCGCGCACCAGGGCACGCGCCAGCGCCACGCGCTGCGCCTGGCCACCGGAGAGGTTGCGCGGCCAGTCATCGATGCGTGTACCCAGCCCGACCTCTTCCAGCGCCGCCTGCGCGAGCGGCTTGCCGATCTTGTCATCGAAGCCCAGGGCGACGTTGCGCCAGAGCGAATCCCACGGGATCAGGCGCGGCTCCTGGAACACCACGGCCGGTTGCGCCGGGCCATCGATGCGACCGCCATCGATGGCGTCCAGGCCCGCCAGCGCGCGCAGCAAGGTGGTCTTGCCGCAGCCGCTCTCACCCAGCAGGGCGACGAACTCGCCGCGCCGGATGCGCAGGTTCAATCCCTGGATCACGGTGCGCTGGCCATAGCGGCGCTTGAGGCCGACGACCTGCACGGCGAGCTCGTCGATACCGGCCGGATGCATGGTGTGCACGTCTTGGGAGGTGGCGCTCATCATTTCCCCTTGGCGGCGTAATTGGGATGCCAGGCCAGCAGGCGCCGTTCCAGCAGGCGTGCGATAGCGTCCGAGACCACACCGATGCCGGCATAGATGACGATGGTCAGCACGATCACATCGGTCTGCAAGAACTCGCGGGCATCCATGGCCAGCGAGCCGATGCCGGTATTGGCGGCGATGGTCTCGGCGATCACCAGCGCCAGCCAGGCCACCGCCAGCGCATAGCGCACCCCGGCCAGGATGGAGGGCAAGGCCCCGGGCAGCACGATGCGGCGGATCAATGTCCAGTTGGACAGGCCGGTCACGCGGCCCAGTTCGAGCAGCTTGGGATCGACCTGGCGAATGCCAAGCACGGTATTGATGTAGATGGGAAAGAGCACGCCCAGCGAGACCAGGAACACCTTGCCGCCCTCGCCCACGCCGAACCACACGATCACCAGCGGCAGCGCCGCCAGGAAGGGCACGGCGCGCACCATCTGCACGCTGCGGTCGAACAGCGCCTCGGCCAGGCGCGAGAAGCCCACCAGCGTGCCCAGCACGAAACCGAGGCTGCCACCGATGACGAAACCGGCGGCCGCGCGCAACAGGCTGGCCCCCAGGTCGCTGAGCAGGCGGCCCTGTCCGATCAGCTTGAGTGCAGTCTGCAGCACCTTGCTGGGCGCCGGCAGCACCTGCGGCGAGAGCACGCCGGCACGGGCAAAGGCTTCCCAGAGCAGCAGCAAGGCCACCGGAGCCGCCCAGGAAATGAGGAACAGGCTGCGTGCACCGAGCACCCGGGGCAAGCGCCGGGCGGGCCGCTCCGCTGCTGCGGAGGCGGGTAGGCTCAGTCGATTGACCGCGTCGGACATCCGGACTTCCTTCTCGTGAGATGGACAGGCAGCCGCAAAAGGGCTGCCATGGTGAGAAGGAAATCCTAATCAGCTTCAGCGCTGGCGATAAGGAATCATTTTGAACTTGGATATCCGGAAATCACATGAGCCAGGGCCGGGCTCAGGGCGGCTCAGGTTCGTTCAGCCTCGGCCACGCCCGGGACGCCGGCCCGGATGAGCCGGCTGTAGTCATCCTGCGGGCCGCCCTGCAATGCACGGTCGGTGATACGGCCCGCCAGACGCAATTGATCGAAGCTATAACCGGGCGTCATCACGCCATGGTCATAGACATACCCGGCGAAGTAGCCCGAGAGCAGCAACCGATAATCCAGCGGCAGGCCGGGCGAGAGCCGGCGCGCCAGTTCGAAGACGATGGTGGTGCAATTGCTGGTGAGGGTGTTGTAGAAGCGCGGTGCCTGGCGCAGCTGCGCGGCGCGTTCCAGGTAACCGAGGAAGACCTTGCGCAACTGGTCGGGCCGCAATTGCAGGCGATACAGGTAGACGTCCTCGCCGCGCGCATGGGTGCGGGTGCGCAGGATGTCGCGTTCATCGGCGGCGACGATGACGGTCTCGAACTTGCGGAAGAATCCCCCCAGCGCCGAGAACGCTTCCCCGCGCTCGCGCCGTATCTCCAGCGAGAACACCAGCCTCTGGCCATCGGCAAAGCCGAACGACACCAGCGTATGGGCGATGGCCGGCCCCATCCAGTAGGACAGGATGAGGTCGGCCGAGACCAGTTGCGCCAGGTCGTAGTGGCGGGTTTCCCAGCGGATGTCATAGTCGGTCTCGCTGCGCCAGTCGAAGTTGCGCACCTGCTCCAGCGTGACCTGCTCGCCCCTCACCTGCGAGGCCAGCATGCACGCCACGTCATCGGCCCAAAGGCGCTCATGCGAGGGACGGATGCCGCGCCACCAGGACAGCAGCAGCACCAGCGCCAGCACGAACGCGACCGGCCCCCAGCGCAGGGGAGTGTCTGCAGCTGCGGCGCCGGCCAATGCCGCCAGCGATGCCAGCGGTGGCACGCTCCACGCCGCTATCGCCAGCACGCGCACCCGGCGCGACCCCGGGCACTGGTACCACAGCGCAAACCCGCCCCATACGGCCAAGCCCAGCACCAGGCTGGCCAGCAGGATCAACAAACCATTGGAAAGAAGGCCCATCGGCATCGTGCAATATTGTTATTTACGCTCATGGGGTCCCTCCCCGTGTGCAAGCATTGTAGCTGCCCCTGTGCATAAGTTTATGCGGATATATTCGTGGCCGCCCCT
>JAFAMT010000297.1 GCA_019233085.1 Herbaspirillum sp. | reverse complement strand
GACCAGGCCTTCCCAGGCGGTGATGAAGATCAATGGCAGGGCGGCGGCCTGGCGCATGTCCAGCGCCTGCGGCTTGTGCGCCAGCAGGTCGGTGTCGACCGCCGCGAACTGGGCCAGCGAGCCGGGCACACCGCCGATGCCGCCCGTCATGCCGTAGACTTCGTCGCCGACCACAAAGCGGGTCTCGCCGGGCGCGACCGCATGGACGACGCCGGCCAGGTCGATGCCGAGGATGGCCGGCAGGCTGGCCTGGGCGTGGGCCGCGTTGCCGGCCTGGATCTTGGTGTCGAGAGGATTGACGCCGCTGGCCACCACGCGCACCAGCACCTGGCCGGGGCGCAATGCCGGCAGGTCGACAGGGACGATGGACAGCGGGGCGCCGAACTGGGTGAGCAGGGCGGCTTGCATGAGGGGACTGGCGTTGGGCATGATGACTCCTGGTGGTGATGGAAGATCGCCTGGCCACGCCGTGCGGCGGCCAGGTCGATGCACGTAGTCTGGACGCGCGCCGCTGCGGGAAAAAGCGGGCTATGCCAAAGTCAGAATTGCGCAGCGGCGAATAATGCCCAGCGCGCCATGGCCTAGAATCGATGCACTTACAATCACGGCATCGGGAGAACACCATGGACAGACTCGACATGCTCAAGGTCTTTTGCGCAGTGGTCGAGGCGGGGGCATTCAGCCGGGCAGCCGAAAAGCTGTCCATGTCCACCTCCTCCGTGACCAACCATGTCGCCGCCCTGGAAGCGCACTTCAAGGTGCGCCTGCTCAACCGCACCACGCGCAGCATGTCGCTCACCGAAGAAGGCCGGCATTGCCACCAGCAGGCCTTGCGCCTGCTGGCCGACATGGGCGAACTGGAGGCGGGTTTGCGCGCCTCCGACAGCCACCCCGCAGGCCTGTTGCGGGTCGATCTGCCCAGCGTGATCAGCCGCCGTTATGTGGCGCCGGCGCTACCGCGGTTTCTGCGCCAGTATCCCGAGCTGGAATTGCGCATCACGGTCAGCGACCGCATGGTCGACATGGTGGAGGAGGGCGTGGATGTGGTGGTGCGCATCGGTGCCTTGGCCGACTCCGGCATGGTGGCGCGCAAGCTGGCCGGTACCCGTTACCTGTGCTGTGCGGCACCGTCCTTCCTGCAGCAGCACGGCTGGCCACAGACGCCGGAGGAATTGGACCAGTTCGCCTGCCTGGGCTTCCTCAACCCCCGCACACGCATGGTCAGGTCCTGGCGTTTCAGTCGTGACGGCGTGGAAAGCTCGCATCTGCCGCAAGGGCTGTTGGCCATGGATCACGTGGAGTCCATGGTGGCCGCCGCGCAAGCCGGATGCGGCATCATCCAGCAGATGTCGGTGACCCTCGATCCCGCCCTGCAGGAAGGCAGTCTGCTGCCGGTTCTACCCGAATGGCAGGTGGCCGGACCCGACATCGTGGCGCTCTACCAACCGACCCGTCGGGAGGCCGCCAAGGTGAAAGTTTTCATCGCGTTTTTGCAGGAGATATTCACATCGTGAATGATATATCGCCCGCAATGCCCCGCAAATCCAGTGTTGATGCGGTTTTTCTCGAAATCGCAGTTATGCGTCTCAGTAATGAAAAAACAGATTTTTTTTGATTTGTAATTACCTACTACATAAGTCGGGTATTTTCCGCTACAAATTTGCGTAAATTCTGTTTGATCGGGGTACAATCGCTGCCACTTTCTAGCATTCTTGACTGTCCAACAGTGAGCAAGACCCGCCGCCGTCCATGGCGACGGGCAAGGTGGCCGGCCTCGGCGAGGCGATCGCCATCGACAAGACCGCCGTCTCGCAGCCTGATGTGAACACCCCATCGCCTGGAAACGACGATCCTGCCGTGCCAACCGAATTCATCAACTTAGTGGCATTGGAGGTAGCATATGAACCAACCCCTCATGGCAGGCATTCCCGCAGTGAACGCCCCCGCCTACGTCAAACACCAGAAACTGATCAACTGGGTCGCCGAAATCGCCGCGCTGACCAAGCCGGCTCGCATTTACTGGTGCGATGGCTCCCAGGAAGAATATGACCGCCTGTGCGCCGAGATGGTCGCCGCCGGCACCATGAAGAAGCTCAACGCCGAAAAGCGTCCCAACAGTTACCTGGCCTGCTCCGATCCGTCGGATGTGGCACGCGTGGAAGATCGCACCTTCATCTGCTCCAAGAACAAGGAAGACGCCGGCCCGACCAACAACTGGACCGATCCGGCCGAGATGCGCCAGACCCTGAACGGCCTGTTCGACGGCTGCATGGCCGGCCGCACCCTGTACGTGGTGCCGTTCTCGATGGGCCCGCTGGGTTCGCCCATCGCCCACATCGGCGTGGAACTGTCGGATTCGCCCTATGTGGCCGTGAACATGCGCATCATGACCCGCATGGGCAAGGCGGTGTACGACGTGCTGGGCAGCGATGGCGAGTTCGTGCCTTGCGTGCACACCGTGGGCGCACCCCTGGCCGCCGGCCAGAAGGACGTGGCCTGGCCGTGCAACGCCACCAAGTACATCGTGCATTACCCGGAAACCCGCGAAATCTGGTCCTTCGGCTCCGGCTACGGCGGCAACGCCCTGCTGGGCAAGAAGTGCTTCGCGCTGCGCATCGCCTCCACCATGGGCCGTGCCCAGGGCTGGCTGGCCGAGCACATGCTGATCCTGGGCGTGGAATCCCCGGAAGGCAAGAAGCATTACGTGGCAGCAGCCTTCCCCTCGGCCTGCGGCAAGACCAACTTCGCCATGCTGATCCCGCCCAAGGCCTTCGGCGGCTGGAAGGTCACCACCATCGGTGACGACATCGCCTGGATCAAGCCCGGTGCCGATGGCCGCCTGTATGCGATCAACCCGGAAGCCGGCTACTTCGGCGTGGCCCCTGGCACCAACGAGAAGAGCAACTACAACTGCATGGCTTCGGTGTCGGCCAATACCATCTTCACCAACGTGGCACTGACCGACGACGGCGATGTCTGGTGGGAAGGCATGACCAAGGAAGCCCCGGCGCACCTGATCGACTGGCAGGGCAAGGACTGGACCCCGGAAATCGGCAAGGAAACCGGCCGCAAGGCGGCTCACCCGAATGCCCGCTTCACCGTTGCCGCCACCCAGAACCCGGTGATCGACCCGGCCTGGGACGATCCGGCCGGCGTACCGATCTCGGCCTTCATCTTCGGCGGTCGCCGCTCCACCACCGTGCCGCTGGTGACCGAAGCCCGCAACTGGGTCGAAGGCGTCTACATGGCCGCCACCATGGGTTCGGAAACCACCGCTGCGGCCGTCGGCCAGCAGGGCGTGGTGCGTCGCGATCCGTTCGCCATGCTGCCCTTCGCCGGCTACAACATGAGCGAATACTTCCAGCACTGGCTGGACATCGGCAAGAAGATCGCCGCCTCCCCGGCCGAGCTGCCCAAGATCTACTGCGTCAACTGGTTCCGTACCGATGCCGACGGCAAGTTCGTCTGGCCGGGCTTCGGCGACAACATGCGCGTGCTGAAGTGGATGCTGGACCGCATCGAAGACCCGCAAGGCGTCAAGACCGGCGGTGTCGAGCACCTGTTCGGCGTCACCCCGCGCTTCGAAGATCTGCAATGGGAAGGCCTGGACTTCAGCGCCGAGCAGTTCTCCACCATCACCTCCATCGACAAGGCCGCGTGGCTGAAGGAACTGGAGCTGCATGCGGAGCTGTTCGACAAGCTCAAGCACAAGCTGCCGGCCGAACTGCAAGGCGTGAAGGAGAAGCTGGAGAAGAAGCTGGCAGCCTAAGCTGACCGGCCGGTTCCGGCTAGCAGGAGACAGGAAGGCGCCTGCCGCAGCGATGCGGCAGGCGTTTTCTTTTGGGGCCAGGCCAGGTCTGGGGCGCAGTTATCGTGGGGACAGCGCGGCCAGGGCGCTGCGCAAGGCATCGGGCAGCGTCACCGGCCGGCGCGATTGCCTGTCCACATAGACGTGCACGAAATGTCCCTGGGCGGCGGCCGTGTCCTCCCCAGCCTTGAAGATCCCCAGTTCGTAGCGCACGCTGCTGCGCCCCAGGTGCGCCACCCGCACGCCGACCTCGATCTGCTCGGGGAAGGCCACCGAGGCGAAATAGTTGCAGCGGGTCTCGATGACCAGGCCGATGACGGCTCCATGCTCGATATCGAGTACGCCTTGCGCCACCAGGTAGTGGTTCACGGCGGTGTCGAACCAGCTGTAGTAGACGACATTGTTGACATGACCATAGACGTCGTTGTCCATCCAGCGCGTCTGGATCGGGTGGAAATGCGGGAAATCGGCACGGCGGCCGGCTTGCGGTCGGGGATCACTCATCTCGCGTAGGGCCTCAGGATGGGTCGGCATGTGCGCTTGCACAAGAACGGCATGCTTGCAGTAACATTGCTCCTGCTTTCGCAGACCGGCGCGCTTGCCCGATCCGCGGGAGTGTCCATGTTAAGCGATCACCATCGGAAATTGCGGAGATTGGCAGATGGTTCGGCTTGCATCTGCACGTGGCGCCACCAGATGAACGGCGGGCGCACATCCGATAGGCTTGTTCGTCATGGCGATAGTTAAATCCAATCAAAAGTATTGATTAAATAAAATTGATCTATTTTGAATGGCGTTCTACTATTCATCCCATCGCTTCACTCAACCCCCCTTAAAAGGAAATCGACATGTCCCTGATCAACACCACTATCAAACCGTTCAAGGCAACCGCTTACCACGATGGCAAGTTCGTCGACATCACCGAAGCCACCCTGAAGGGCAAGTGGTCCGTGTTCGTGTTCTACCCGGCGGACTTCACTTTCGTGTGCCCGACCGAACTGGAAGATCTGGCCGACAACTACGCTGAATTCAAGAAGCTGGGCGTTGAAGTCTACGGTATCTCCACCGACACCCATTTCGCCCACAAGGCATGGCACGACACCTCGGAAGCCATCAAGAAGGTGCAATACCCGCTGGTTGGCGACCCGACCGCTACCCTGGCACGCAACTTCGAAGTGCTGATCGAAGAAGAAGGCCTGGCCCTGCGCGGTACCTTCGTGATCAATCCGGAAGGCCAGATCAAGGTCCTGGAAATCCACGACAACGGCATCGGCCGTGACGCTTCCGAACTGCTGCGCAAGGTCAAGGCAGCCCAGTACGTCGCCTCGCACCCGGGCGAAGT
>JAFAMT010000155.1 GCA_019233085.1 Herbaspirillum sp. | reverse complement strand
CCAGTTCGGCCAAGGCCTCGCCGGCGGCCGGACCGATCTGGAAGCCGGCGCCGCAAAAACCGAAGCCATGCAGCAGGCCGGTCTGGGTGGCGCTGGGGCCGATGACCGGCTGATGGTCCGGCAAGTAAGCTTCCACGCCACTCCAGGTACGGATGATGTGTACATGGCGCAGTGCGGGCAGCAAGGCTGCGGCCTGCGGCAACAGGCCGAGGATGGAGTCGTGCGAGGCGCGGGCGCGCTTGTCGTCCAGCTCGTAGCCGCGTCCGCCGCCCAGCACCACGTTGCCGCGCGCCACCTGGCGACAATAGATCGAGCCGCCTTCCACGCCCAGGCTCCAGGGCAGGAAGTGGGCGATCGGCTCGGTCACCACCATGCTGGGATAACCGCTGCTCAGGGGAACCTGCTCGCCAAAGGCCGAAGCCAGCCGGGTGGCCCAGGCACCGGCGCAATTGATCATCACCTCGGCGCGCAGTTGCATCACGTCCTCACCCAGTCGTGCCTCGGCCACGAAGTCGCGGCCGTCATGCACCACCTGCATCAGCTCGCAACGCTCGATGATCTCGGCACCGGCTGCCTGCGCGGCACGGGCAAAGGCGGGCGAGACCAGGCGCGGATTGGCCTGGCCATCTTCCGGGCAGAGCGAGCCGCCCACGGCCGCACCGCCCAGCCAGGGACACTGCTGGCGCAGGCGCTCGCCGCTGATGAGTTCGATGTCCAGGCCATAGGGCCGGCTCAGCTCGGCGTAGGCTTCCAGCGCCTGCATGTCGGCAGTGCTGCGGGCCAGCTTGAAGTGGCCGCTGCGTTCGTATTCACCGGTGGAGCCGATCAGGGCTTCCAGGCCAGCCCAGATCTGGTGGGCGCGCTGAGACAGCGGCAACTGCACCACCGGACGGCCCTGGCGGCGCACGCCGCCATAGTTGATGCCGCTGGAGCGCGAGCCACAGAGGTCGCGCTCCACCAGGGTCACGCGGCGGCCGGCCTTGGCCAGCACCAGCGCGGCCGAGGCGCCGACGATGCCACCGCCGACGATGAGGACTTCGGTCGAGAGGGTCTTCACGATGCATCCTCCTGCATGGCAGTGTCGCTGGCGGTCACCTTCACCGCCACCGCCGGTGACATGTGCAGGCCGATGGGAATGGGCTTGATCGGCGCCTGGCCACGCAAGCGTCCGACCTCTTGCACCGGCAGGCCGGCCGCCTGCGCCAGGATCTCGGTGGCGGCTGCGCCGCACATGCGGCCCTGGCAGCGTCCCATGCCCACGCGGGTCAGGGCCTTGAGGCGATTCATCTCGCGGGCGCCGCAGTCGCGCACGGCCGCGCGCAATTCACCGGCGCGGATGTTCTCGCAGCGACACACCACCAGGTCGTCAGGCGCCTCGGCCGCCCAGCCCTGTGGAAACGGGAAGGCGCGCTCCAACCCGAGACGGAAGGCCGCGACCTGCGCCAGTTGCTGCTCGATCTGCGCCACGCGTGCGCCATCGATAGCCACACCGCGATCCTGCAACAAGGCCAGCGCAGCCCGTTCGCCGGCCAGCTCGGCCGCGTCGGCCCCCATGATGCCGGCGCCATCGCCGGCCAGGTAGACGCCGGGTACGCTGGAACGCATGGCCCGGTCGCGTACCGGCAGATGGGCGCGCTGCATCGAGTCGAACTGGAAGCGGCAACCCAGCAGGTCGGCCAGTTGGGTCTCTGAGCGCAGGGCATAGCCAAAGCCGACCGCGTCGCACGGAATGACTTGTTCCATACCGACCTTGCCACCCGGCTGCGCCAGGTTGGCGTGGCGCCATGCCAGCGACTGCACGCGCGAGTCACCTTCCACACGCAACACCTGGGCGTTGGTGTGCACCGGTACGCCATGCAGCTTCAGCCAGGCCAGGTAGTAGATGCCCTTGGCCAGCAGGGCCGGCTGTCCCAGCATGGCCGGCAAGGCGGCGGTGCGGTCGGCCAGGCTGCTGCTGTCGAGCACGGCGGCAACCGTCGCTCCTGCCTTGGCGTACTGGTAGGCCACCAAGTAGAGCAAGGGCCCGTTGCCGGCCAGGACCACGGTGCGACCGATGGCGCAGCCCTGGAACTTCAGTGCCACCTGGGCGCCACCCAGCGTATAGACGCCCGGCGTGGTCCAACCCGGGAAGGGCAGCACGCGGTCGGTAGCACCGGTGGCGACGATGAGCTCCTCCCAGGCCAGCGAGGACGCGGCCTGGGTGGTGTTGTCCATCAGGTCGAGCAAACCCGGCTGGGCATTCCAGACCAGGGTCTGGGGACGATAGTCGAGCGAGGTACGCACGGCCTCGAAGGCCTGGTGCACGCCATCGGCGCGACCGGCTTCGAAGCCGTAGAGTGCTTTCTTGCTGCGCGCAAAACCATGCGGCGGCTGGCGATAGATCTGCCCGCCGGCGCGCGCGGCTTCGTCGATCAGGACCGGCCGCAGGCCATGCGCCACCAGGGTCTGCGCGGCACGCACGCCGGCCGGGCCGGCGCCGACGATCACGGGAGCGGAGCGATTCATGCGCCCTCCCCGCTGCCGCTGAGCAAGTGCATGCCCGCGCGGATGAAGGTGGAGCAGGCGCGCAGCCGTTCGCCCTCTGCGGTAGCGATCCAGCAATCCTGGCAGGCGCCCATCATGCAGAAGCCCGCACGGGGCTGGCCGCTGAATTCATTGTGGCGCAGGCGAGCGGCGTTGGTCAGCACGGCGGTGAGCACCGTATCACCTTCCAGCGCCGTGGCCGTGCGGCCATCCAGGGTAAAGGTGAGTGTGGCGCGATCACGCTCGGCCAGGCGCACCAGTTGCGGTTGAGGTGACTGGCTCATGCGCGCCCCACCAGGACGCGGTCCAGGCCATAGACCCGGTCCAGGATGATCATCGCCACGGCCGTGATGGCCACCATCAGCGCCGACACCGCCGCCATCATCGGATCGATGGACTCGGTGGCGTACATGTACATGCGCACCGGCAGGGTCACCGTCGAGGGCGAGGTCACGAAGATGGACATGGTGACTTCATCGAAGCTGTTGATGAAGGCCAGCAGCCAGCCACCGGTGATGCCCGGCAAGATCATCGGCAAGGTGATGCGCAGGAAGACCGTGCCGCGCGAGGCCCCCAGCGACAGCGCCGCATGCTCGGCGCTGCGGTCGAAGCCCACCAGCGCGGCCATGATCAGGCGCATCGTGTAAGGCGTCACCACCAGCGAGTGCGCCAGCACCAGCCAGCCGAAACTGCCGGCCCCACCCACCACCGAGAACAGGCGCAGCAAGGCCACGCCCAGTACCAGGTGGGGGATGATCAGCGGCGACAGGAACAGGCCCTGCAGCGCCCCCGACCAGCGATGCGGATAGCGCACCAGCGCCATGGCCGCCGGAATGGCCAGCACGGTCGAGATGGTCGCCGCCGCCAGGGCCAGCCAGAGGCTGTTCCAGAAGGAACTGACGAAGTCCGGATACTCGAACACCGCCTTGAACCAGCGCAGCGACAGCTCGGGTCCGTTCATGGTCAGGGTGTTCTCGGGCGTGAAGGCGATCACGCAGACCACCAGGATGGGCGCCAGCGTGAAGAGGATCACCAGCGCGTTGAACAGCAATGCAATCGGTCCGTTCTTGTTCATGGTTCAGCCCAGCGCTTTCTTGTAGCGACGTTCGATCATGCGGTTCCAGCCGAGCATGATGACCAGGTTGGCCACCAGCAGCAGCAGGGCGATGGCCGCGCCCAGCGGCCAGTTCAGTTCATGCAGGTATTCGTCGTAGATGACGGTGGCCATCATCTTCAGGCGGCGTCCGCCCAAGAGGCCCGGAATGGCAAAGGAACTGGCCGACAGGCCAAAGACGATCAGGCTGCCCGAGAGGATGCCCGGCATGATCTGCGGCAGCACGATACGGCGCAGCACCGTCATGGGCGCGGCCCCCAGCGACAGCGCGGCATTGGCCACGCCCGGGTCGAGTTTCTGCAGCGAGGTCCAGACCGGGATCACCATGAAGGGCAACATCACGTGGACCAGGGCGATCACCACCGCCGTCTCGGTGTACAGCAGCTTGACACGGCCCCAGCCCAGCGCCACCAGGCTGCCGTTGATGAGGCCTTCCGGTCCCAGCAGCATGCTCCAGCCGAAGGCGCGCACCACCACCGAGATCATCAACGGCGCCAGCACCACCAGCAGCATCATGGAACGCCAGGGCTTGCGCATGCGGTTGAGGATGTAAGCCTCGGGCGCACCGACAACGATGCAGATCAGCGTGACCAGGCCCGAGATCCACAGCGTGCGCCAGAAGATGGCGTAGTAGTACGGGTCGGTGAGCACCGACTGGTAGTGCGCCAGCGTGAAGGTGCCGGCCTTGGGCCCGGTCTCGGCATCGTAGGCGTTGAAGGACAGCACCAGCGTAAGCACCAGCGGCACCAACAGCATCACCGTGCACAACAGGATGGCCGGCGCCGACATCAGCCAGGGCAGGCTGCGCTGCCCGTCAGGCTGGGTGGCACACGGGGCAGCTGCCACCGGCGCCACGGCGGAGGAAGTGCCGGCCGCGCTCATGCCGGCACCTGTGCCTGTTCGTCGCTGCGGGCGGTGGATACCAGGCGCAGGTTGTAGTCACTCCAGGCCAGGCCGATGGCGGCACCCTGCTCCAGCGCATCGGCGCCGTCGTTGGGAGCCAGCACCGAGAGCAGGCCCAGCGGGGTGGCGACCTCATACATCCACTGGCTGCCCAGGAAGAAGCGGCGCACCACCTCGCCATTGCAGCGCCCGGCGCCAGGCGCGGTACAGTGGATCTTCTCCGGACGCAGGCCCAGCACCACGCGACCGCCGCCGCGCAGGCCGCTGTCGCTGCTCTCCAGACTGAGCATCATGCCGCCCACGACGATGTCGGCGCGCTCGCCGGCAGCGCCGACCACCTGGCCTTGGAGCAGGTTGGCCTTGCCCACGAAGGTGGAGATGAAGCGGTTGGCCGGATGTTCATACACACTCAGGGGACGGCCGACCTGGGTGATATGGCCGGCTTCCATCACCACCACGCGATCGCTGATGGACATGGCCTCGCTCTGGTCGTGAGTGACCATGATGGTAGTGGTGCCGACCTTGCGCTGGATGTCGCGCAGCTCGAATTGCATTTCCTCGCGCAGCTTGGCGTCCAGGTTCGACAGCGGCTCGTCCAGCAGCAGCACCGGCGGGGCGATCACCAGCGCACGCGCCAGGGCCACGCGCTGGCGCTGGCCACCGGAGAGCTCGCGCGGATAGCGGGCGCCATGCTTTTCCAGGTGCACCAGGGCCAGGGCCTGCGCCACGCGGTCGCGCTTCTCGGCGGCCGCGCACTTGCGCATCTCCAGGCCGAAGGCCACGTTTTGCTCCACCGTCATGTGCGGGAACAGCGCATAGGTCTGGAACACGATGCCCAGGCCACGTGTGTTGGGCTTGGCGTGGGTGATGTCGCGGCCATCAAGTTCGATGCGCCCGCCACTGACGTTCTCGAAGCCCGCGATCATCTGCAGGGTGGTGGTCTTGCCGCAGCCCGAGGGACCTAGCAGCGAAATGAATTCGCCCTTCTCCACCGTCAGGTTGAAACCCGATACCGCCTGGGTATCGCCATAGAACTTACTGACATTGGTCAGCGTGAGAAATGACATTGCAAGCTCCTCGTCGCAAGGCTCGGACGCCGACACCGCTGGCAGGCTTGTCAGCCGGCTGGCACACCGATGCATTCATGTTGGGCGCATCCACATCAAGGACTGATGTGATATGCGTGTCTCCTGTTTCGTTATTGATGCAATTTCGGTGCCAATTCTGCTATCGTATTTCGACTATCAGAAATTTTTTTAAATTTATTCCACTCAATGAAATCCAATCGGGACCAATCGCCACCCGATTCCATCCAGCAGACTAAGTCCCCCATGAGCGAGCACAACGACGACGCCACGACCTCCGCCCCCCTTCCGGTCAACGGCATCCAGCGCACCTTTGCGGTGTTGCGCGCCCTGGCCGATGCACCGCCACAAGGCATGCGCGTGACCCAGGTCGCCAAGAGCGTCGGCCTGACCCAGGGCACCACCCATCGCCTGCTGCAGTCGTTGCTGGCCGAGGCCGTGGTGGAGCAGGACGAGCGCAGCAAGCTCTATCGCCTGGGCATGGACCTGTTCGCCCTGGCTGCCCGCGCCGGCAATGCTTCCGACCTGCGCAGCCTGTGCCGCCCGGCCCTGCTGCGCCTGTGCGGCAGCCTCGGCGATACGGTGTTCCTGCTGGTGCGTTCGCGTTTCGATGCGGTCTGCGTGGACCGGGTCGACGGCCCCTTCCCCATCCGCGCCTTCACCGGCGACATCGGCGGCCGCGTGGCGCTGGGCGTGGGCCAGGGTGCGCTGGCCATCCTCGCCTTCCTGCCCGAGCAGGAGCGCGAGGAAGTGATCCGCTACAACGTGCCGCGCCTGCGCGAGTTCGGGGTCTATGACGAGGTCTACCTGCGTACCGAGATCGAGCGCGTGCGCGAGACTGGTTACGCCGCACGCCAGGCCGGGCTGCTCGATGGCATGGCCGGCCTGGCGGTGCCGCTGTTCGATTGCGGCGGCGCCATCGTCGGCGCCTTGAGCGTGGGCACGCTGACCTCGCGCCTGACCGAGGAGCGCCTGCCCACCGTGGTACAGATGTTGCAACGGGAAGCCGGGGCGCTGTCGCGTCGGATCAATCCCTTCGACCCGGCCTTGCGCCGGCCCATGCACCAGGCCAATTCCGTGGAGTCCCATCAATGAGCCTTGCCCCCCGTCCCGTGCTGCTGGTCAAGTCCGGCGGTGCCGCCGCCCTGCCCGAGTGGCGCGCCAGCTTTGCCGAATTCGCCCCGGGGCTGGAACTGGAGGTACGAGCCTGGGAAGATGCCGAGGTCGACCCGGCCAGCGTCCACTATGCGCTGGTCTGGCAGCCCGAAAGCGGCCGGCTGGCCGGCTATCCCAACCTGAAAGCCATCATCAGCAGCGCCGCCGGAGTCGATCACATCCTGGCCGACCCGCACTTGCCGGACCTGCCCATCGTGCGCATGGTCACGCCGGAGACCCAGCAGCGCATGGCCGAATTCACCCTCATGAGCAGCCTCATGCTGTTGAAGGACATGCCGCGCATCATTGCCCAGCAGGCGCGCTGCGAATGGACCGAGTTTTCCACCGCGCGTACCGCCCGCGAGACCCGGGTCGGCGTGCTGGGCCTGGGAGCGCTGGGGCTGGCGGCGGCGCACATGCACGCCCGCATCGGCTTCGAGACGGCTGGCTGGGCCCGCTCGCCGCGCAACGAGGCTGGCCTGGCCTGCTATGCGGGCGCTGCGCAGTTACCCGACTTCCTGGCCCGCACCGACATCCTGATCTGCCTGCTGCCCGAGACCGACGATACCCGTCACCTCATCAATGCCGAGCTGATGCGGCAACTACCCCGGGGAGCGGCCATCATCAATGTCGGGCGCGGCAGCCATGTCCGCATGCCCGACCTGCTGGCCGCCCTGGACCAGGGCCAGATCAGCGGCGCCGTGCTGGATGTGTTCGATGAAGAACCGCTGCCGCCTGGTGCTGCGGCCTGGCGCCATCCGCGCATCCTGGTCACGCCGCACGCCGGCGCCACGCCCTCGCGGCGCGAGCGGGCACGCCAGGCAGCGGTGGCCATCTCGGCCGTGCAGGCGGGCCTGACGCCCCCCCACCTGTATGACCGCCAGCGCGGTTACTGAAGTACAACAGCCCAGACCCTGGCCGGCTTGCGGGATAAGGCCCCATCGTCTAGACTTTGCCGCTCGCTGGCCGCCCTGCTTTTATTGCCACAATCACAATAAACCAGGCCCGCCGACTCCCTCTGCATGAGGGCAATCAACCTGACGGCAACGTTTGGAAACCGTACCCATATGGGTGCAAGTTCTTGCACTCCTCATCCTGATCCTGCTCTCGGCCTTCTTTTCCATGACCGAGACGGCGCTGATGGCCGCCAACCGCCATCGCCTGCGCCACCTGGCCAAGCAGGGCAATCGCGCCGCCATCACCATCCTGTGGCTGCTGGATCGCACTGACCGGCTGCTCTCGCTGGTGCTCATTGCCAATACCGCCATCAATGCCCTGGCCACCGCCCTGGTGACCGCCCTGGCCATTGCCGCCTTTGGCAACCACCAGCGCGTGATCACGGCGGCGACCGCCTGCGTGGCGGCGCTGTTGATCATCTTTGCCGAAATCGTGCCCAAGGTGATCGGTGCGACCCATCCTGAACGCATTTCGCTCTTTACCGGCTTCATCCTCAAACCCCTGATGCGGGTGGCCACGCCGCTGATCTCCTTCGTCAACCTGTTCGTCTCGGCGGTCCTCAAGCTGCTGCGCATCAAGACCGGAGCGCGCGCGGCCGAGCAGCGCATCTCGCCGGAAGAGTTGCGCTCCATCGTGCTCGAAGGCGGCAGCTTCATCCCGCAAAAGCACAAGAGCATCCTGCTGAACCTGTTCGACCTGGAAAAGATCTCGGTGGAAGACGTCATGACGCCGCGTCCCCAGGTCGAGGCGCTGAACCTGGCGGTGCCCGTGGACGAGATCCTGCACCAGCTGGCCACCTGCTATCACAACAAGCTGCCGGTCTATGAAGGCGAGATCAACCACATCGTCGGCATCCTGCATGTGCGCAAGACGGTGTCGCTGTTCCGCCGCGAAGAGGAGATCAGCCACGACGATATCCGCGCGTTGCTGACCGCACCCTACTACGTGCCGGTGGAAACCGATGTCTTCACCCAGCTCCAGTACTTCCAGGAAAACCATGAGCGCCTGGCCGTGGTGGTCGATGAATATGGCGAGGTGCAGGGCCTGGTGACGCTGGAAGACATCATCGAGGAAATGATCGGCGAATTCACCACCTCCTCGCCGGGCTCCTCGGGCGAGGGCTTCAGCTGGGACAAGGAGGGCAGCTGCCTGCTCGAAGGCAGCACCACCCTGCGCGACATCAACAAGCGCCTGGGCCTGCAACTGCCGCTGGATGGCCCCAAGACCATCAACGGCCTGCTGCTGGAATACCTGCAGGACATCCCCGAGGCCAGCGTGGCCGTGAAGATCGCCGGTTGCATCATCGAGATCGTGCAGGTGCAGAACCAGGCCATCCGCATGGTCAAGCTGATGGCGCCAGCCGGCAGCCACGTATCCGGCAAGGGCAAGGACTGAAGACTGCACCGGACTGCCCGGATACGTCGGAATCTTCGATATCTTCAAAATCTTCGAATTCTGGCGACATTGCCGCGCGCAAAGCGCGGCCGCTCTTTTCTGAGCGGCGGGTGACATGGGAGACTTGCCCTCCCTGATCGCCGGCGCCGGCGATCCCGCGCCGGAGGATCGCCATGCCAGCTCCCGAATCACCCATCGCACCCATCGCCGACGATGTCCCGGTCGTGCGCCTGCTGCACAAGCTGCTCACCGATGCCGTCGGGATGGGCGCTTCCGACCTGCACTTCGAACCCTTCGAGCACTTCTGCCGGGTACGCCTGCGCATCGACGGCGTCCTGCGCGAACTGGCGCAGCCGCCGCTGAGCCTCAGGGACAAGCTGGCCACGCGGCTCAAGATCCTGGCGCGGCTGGACATCGCCGAAAAACGCCTGCCCCAGGATGGCAAGATGCGCCTGGCGCTGCAGGCCAGCAGCGTGGACTTCCGCGTCTCCACGCTGCCCACGCAGTTCGGCGAAAAGATCGTGCTGCGCATCCTCGACACCCGCCAGGCCGCGCTGGCCATCGCCGAGCTGGGCTACGAGCCGCCCCAGCAGCAGGCGCTGCTGCAGGCCATCACCCGCCCCCACGGACTGGTGCTGATGACCGGCCCGACCGGCTCGGGCAAGACCGTCTCGCTCTACGCCTGCCTGCAACGGCTGAACCAGCCGGGCGTGAATATCGCCACGGCCGAGGATCCGGTAGAGATCAACCTGCCCGGCATCAACCAGGTCGGCATCAACGAACGTAGCGGCCTGGACTTTGCCACGGCGCTGCGGGCCTTCCTGCGGCAGGATCCGGATGTATTGATGGTGGGCGAGATCCGCGACCTGGAAACCGCCGATATCGCCGTCAAGGCCTCGCAGACCGGGCATCTGGTGCTCTCCACGCTGCATACCAACGATGCCCCGGCCACGCTCACGCGGCTGCTCAACATGGGCGTACCGGCCTACAACATCGCTGCCTCCGTGACTCTGATCGTAGCCCAGCGACTGGTGCGCAAGCTGTGCCGCTGCCGGCGTCCGGCCGGCCAGCGCACCGGCGGCTACCTGCCGCAGGGCTGCAGCGCCTGCAACCACACCGGCTATCGCGGCCGTACCGGCATCTACCAGGTCATGCCGGTGAGCGCGGCGATGCAGGCGCTGATCCTGGCCCAGGCAGCCACTGCCGACATCGCCCGCCAGGCCCGCACCGAGGGCGTCATCGACCTGCGCCGCGCCGGCCTGCTCAAGGTCTTGCGGGGCGACACCAGCCTGGGAGAAGTGCTTGCCTGCACCTGAACGCCCCGCCCCCGGCAGCGCCTTCCACTGGCAGGGACTGGATCGCCACGGCCAGCCGCGCACTGGCGTGCTGCAGGCCGCCGATACCATGGCCGCACGCTCCGCCCTGCGGCGCCAGGGTATCCGGGTGGCGCGCCTGGGTGTTGCATCTGCCGCATCCACCACGTCTGCCGCCCCTGCCACGCCCCCCTCCCGAGAACGCCCGCGCCAGCCTCGTCAGGGGCTTGCCGCCTCCCGGCGCATCAGCGAGAAACAACTGCTGCTCTTCACCCGGCAACTGGCCACCATGCTGCACGCCGGCCTGCCGCTGCTGCAATCGCTGGACATCGCCATCCGTGGCGCCGGTGCCGGCGCATTGTCCGCGCTGCTGCTCACGGTGCGCCAGGACGTCGCCCGCGGCGACAGCCTGTGCATCGCCCTGGGACGCCATCCGCGCCACTTCGATGCCCTGTTCTGCAACCTGGTGCGCGCCGCCGAACAGGCCGGGCTGCTCGACAGCATGCTCGATCGCATCGCCGGCTACCGCGAGAAATCGCTGGCCCTGAAAAGCCGCGTGCGCGCGGCCTTGACCTATCCCTGCGCGGTGGTGCTGGTGGCCATGGTGGTGACGGTGGTGATCATGCTGTGGGTGGTACCGGCCTTTGAGCAGATGTTCAGCAGCTTCGGCGCCGAGCTGCCGCTGCCAACCCGCATCGTGATGGAGACGGCGCGCTGGCTGGGCCACTTCTGGCCGGCCCTGCTGGGCGCACTGGCACTGGCGACGCTACTGGGCGTGCAGTCCTGGCGCCGCCTGCCCCGGCTGCGGCAGCAGGCCCAGCGCATGAGCCTGCGCCTGCCGGTGTTCGGCCAACTGCTGCGGCAGGCAGCGCTGGCGCGCTGGAGTCGTACCTTTGCCACGCTCTTCGGCGCAGGCATCGCCCTGGTCGAGGCGCTGGAAACCGTCGCCGGTGCAGCCGGCAACGTGGTCCACGCCGAGGCCAGCCTGGCCATCCGCGATGCGGTGCGCAACGGCGCGTCGCTGCACGCGGCCATGGAAGCGACCGGCGTCTTTCCCGACCTGGCGGTACAAATGACGGCCGTGGGCGAGGAAGCCGGCGCGCTCGATACCATGCTGGGCAAGATCGCCGAGCTCAACGAACGCGAGGTCGATGATGCCGTCACGGCCCTCACCAGCCTGATGGAACCCGTTATCATGGCGGTACTGGGCCTGGTCATCGGCGGCCTGGTGGTTGCGATGTACTTGCCGGTGTTCCGCCTGGGGGCCGTCACATGAACGAGCGGCCCTCGCCCATTTCCTCACCGATGAACGAGACCATGTTTTTCCTGGAAGCCTATGCCATCCCGGGCCAGGCCGTCTTCGCCGGCCTGGCAGCCGTGTTCGGCCTGCTGGTGGGCAGCTTCCTCAACGTGGTGATCCATCGCCTTCCCATCATGATGCTGCGCGACAGCGCCAATTTCGTCGCCCATGAACGCGGCGAGGCATTGCCCCACAGCGAACGCTACGACCTCTGGCTGCCCCATTCGGCCTGCCCGCATTGCCAGGCGCCGCTGGCGCCGCATCACAAGGTGCCGGTGCTGAGCTGGCTGCTGCTGGGCGGTCGCTGCGCGCACTGCAAGGCCGCCATCGGCTGGCGCTACCCGGCCGTGGAAGTGCTGACGGCAGTGCTGTTTGCGCTGGTGGCCTGGCGCTTCGGCGTGGGTCTGACCGGCCTGGCCGTGATGGTCTGCAGCGCCCTGCTGGTGGCACTGGCCTTCATCGATGCGCAGACCATGCTGCTGCCCGACGACCTGACCCTGCCGCTGCTCTGGCTGGGCCTGCTGGTGAACCTCAACCATCACATCGTGCCGCTGCACGATGCCGTGCTGGGGGCGATGGCAGGCTATGGCGTGCTGTGGCTGATCTTCTGGATCTTCAAGCTCATGACCGGCAAGGATGGCCTGGGCTACGGCGACTTCAAGCTCATGGGCGCGCTGGGTGCCTGGCTGGGATGGCAAGCCTTGCCGCTGGTGCTGCTGGTGGCCTCGGCCATGGGTGCCGTGCTGGGCCTGGCGATGTTGCTGGGTGGGCGCCACCAGCGCGGCCAGGCCATTCCCTTCGGCCCCTGCCTGGCCATCGCCGGCCTGCTGTCGCTGCTGCTGGGCACGCACTGGATGAGCCTGGGCATCTACGACTACTGAAACGACCGCACACCGACTGACAAGACCGCACATCTCCTCCATGACCTCACTTTCTGAACGCTTCACCATTGGCCTGACCGGCGGCATCGGCAGCGGCAAGACCACGGTCGCCAACCTGTTTGGCGAACTGGGCGCCTCGCTGGTCGACACCGACGCCATCGCCCACGCCCTGACCGCCCCTGACGGCCTGGCCATCTTGCCTATCCGGGAACATTTCGGTGACGAGTTCATCGACGCCCGTGGCGCCATGGACCGCACCCGCATGCGCGAGCACGTCTTCGGCCATCCCGCGGCGCGACATGCCCTGGAAGCCATCCTGCATCCGCTCATCCGCAGCGAGACCGTGCGCGAGGCCGAGCTGGCCACCGGCCCCTATGTGATCTTCGTGGTGCCGTTGCTGGTCGAGTCCGGCACCTGGGCCGAACGCGCCAGCCGCATCCTGGTCGTGGATTGCCCCGAAGAAGTGCAGATCGCCCGCGTCATGCAGCGCAACGGCCTGCAGCGCGAACAGGTGGAAGCCATCATGGCCGCCCAGGCCAGCCGCCAGGCGCGCCTGGCGACGGCCAATGACGTCATCGACAATGGCGGCACCAGCGCTGACCTGCCTGCGCAGGTACAGGCCTTGCATGCACGCTACCTGGCCTTGGCCAAGGGGCGCTGAAGCGGCGTGGACACTTGCACGAAGCTTCAGTTTATGCGTCCTTCATTTGTAATTTTCTGCTGCATGGGTCAGAATCACAGTCATTGCAATGTTGACGAGGTTTTTGCACCAGCGCGGCCTGTCAGCGGCCTTAACAAGTCCGGTTCAACCAATAAAGGGATCATGCTTTGATCGTCTACGAATACCCTTTCAATGAGCGTATTCGCACGCTGTTGCGACTGGAAGACCTGTATGAGAAGTTTGTCTTCTTCCTGCACCAGGAAAGCCCGCATCAGCATCACATCGCGCTGGCCACCATCTTTGAAATGCTGGAGGTCGCCGGACGCGCTGACCTCAAGTCCGACCTGTTGCAAGAACTGGAACGCCAGAAACAGATCCTGCTGGCCTACCAGTCCAATCCCAATGTCGAGCCCGAGATGCTCAACGCCATCCTGGCCGAAGTGGACCAGGCCAGCACGGCCCTGTCGGCGGCCCAAGGCAAGACCGGCCAGAACATCCGCGACAATGAATGGCTCATGAGCATCCGTGGCCGCACCATCATCCCGGGCGGCGCCTGCGAGTTCGACCTGCCGGCCTACTATGCCTGGCAACAACATCCCTTCGAACGCCGCTTCAAGGATATTTCCAACTGGTTCGCCCCGCTGATCCCGCTCTTCGACGCCATCGCCATTGTCATGCGATTGCTGCGCGAGTCCGGACATGCTGTGAAGATCAACGCCGAAGGCGGCAGTTACCAGCAGATGCTGCAAGGCAAGGTCTACCAGATGCTGCGCCTGTCGCTCGATATCGATCTCGGTGCCATCCCCGAAATCTCGGCCAACAAGTACATGCTGTGGGTGCGCTTCACCCAGCAGGATGGCGACGAGAAACCGCGCTCCTTCGAGGGCGAGGTGCCGTTTGAACTGGCCCTGTGCGGCTTCTGAATTATTTGTGAGTTTGAGTAGAAAGTATGGCTACGATCGTTGACTGCCCGACCTGTGGCACCAAGGTGGAATGGAGCGAGAAGAACAAGTATCGTCCCTTCTGCTCCGAGCGCTGCAAACAGATCGATCTCGGCGCCTGGGCCGAAGAGAAGTACACCATCCCGGCAGTGAACCTGCCGCTGGAAGACGAAGGTGACAAGCCCGTGCAGTGATGACGGGCTTTTTGTTTCATCTTCGCTTAATTACCCGCTTTTTCACCGTACCTCAGCTGGTCGAGCCATTCGAGCAGCGGTATGGTCGCCGGTAGCAGGGGTTCCACCCCCACGCTGCCCTGCCAGGCGAAGGCCTGGCCTTCCAGGCTTTGCGGTTCGCCACGCCAGTGGCGGCTGATGTAGAAATGCAAACGCACATGGGCATGCGGATAGACGTGCTCGACGCCGCACCAGCCCTCGCCATCAAGCACCTCGATACCCAGCTCTTCCAGGAACTCGCGCTGCAGGGCCGCGAAGATGCTCTCGCCCGGCTCCACCTTGCCCCCCGGGAATTCCCAATATCCGGCATAGGGCTTGCCTTCCGGGCGCTGCCCCAGCAGCACGTCGCCATTGGGCTGCATCAGGATGCCCACGGCAACGTCGATCGGCTTGGCGGACGTACTCATCAGCCCTGCGCCCGACCAGCGTAGTCACGCGCGAACTGCCAGGCCACGCGGCCCGAGCGCGAGCTGCGCTGCAGCGCCCAGCGCAGCGCATCGCCACGCGCCTCGGCGATCTGGGCCTCGGTGCAGCCGAAATGGCGCAGCCAATGGGCCACGATCTCCAGGAAATCATCCTGCTTGAAGGGATAGAAGGTCACCCACAGGCCGAAGCGCTCCGACAGCGAGATCTTCTCTTCCACCGTCTCGCCGGGATGCAGGTCGCCGTCCTCGGTATGGGTGTAGGTGCTGTTGTCGGACAGGCGCTCGGGCATCAGGTGGCGACGGTTGGAGGTCGCATAGATCAGCACATTGTCGGACTGTGCCGCGATGCTGCCGTCCAGGGCCACCTTCAGCACCTTGTAGCCGCCCTCGCCTTCCTCGAAGGACAGGTCGTCGCAGAAGACGATGAAGCGCTCGGGGCGCGATGCCACCAGCTCGACGATGTCCTGCAGGTCGTGCAGGTCATCCTTGTCGACTTCGATCAGGCGCAGGCCCTGGTCGGCATACTGGTTCAGGCAAGCCTTGATCAGCGACGACTTGCCGGTGCCGCGCGCGCCGGTCAGGAGCACGTTGTTGGCCGGACGGCCGGCGACGAACTGGCGGGTGTTCTGGTCGATCTGTTCCTTCTGGGGGCCGATGTTGTGCAGGTCGTCCAGGCCGATCCTGGAGATGTGGCCGACGGCCTGCAGATAACCGGCACGCTGGCCGGTGGCGCCGCGCCAGCGGAAGGCGACGGCACTGCTCCAGTCCGGTTCACGGGCGGCGGCATTGGGCAGGATGGCTTCGACGCGTGCCAGCAAGGCTTCGGCACGCTGCAGGAATTGGTCTAACTGGGTCATGATGATCGGTGCTCGGAATGGGCTTGAGAGGGGATGCAACGCCACATTGTGGCGCAACGCGGCAGCCGCCTGCGTGAATTAAATTGTTCCGAGGGCAGGGACATTCATGTTGCCGCCACCATCCCGGGCAGGCCAGCCGCCCGGGGATAGGTGGGCGGCCGGCTGCGCTGACTTGCGCAGATCAGGAACGATAGTCGGCGTTGATGGAGACGTAGTCGTGCGACAGGTCGCAGGTCCAGATGGAGGCCTTGGCCGTGCCGCGCGCCAGCTTCACGCGCACCACGATCTCAGCCTTCTTCATGACGCGCTGGCCGTCTTCCTCGCGGTAGTCGGGGTTGCGGCCGCCGTCCTTGGCAACCCAGACGTCGTCCAGCCACAGGTTGATCCTGGACACGTCCAGGTCGTCGATGCCGGCATAGCCGATGGCGGCCAGGATGCGGCCCAGGTTCGGGTCGGAGGCGAAGAAGGCGGTCTTGACCAGCGGCGAATGGCCGATGGAGTAGGCGATCTGGCGGCATTCCTCGATGCTCTTGCCGTCTTCCACGGCCACCTCAATGAACTTGGTGGCGCCTTCGCCATCGCGCACGATCTGGTGTGCCAGGTGCTGCGACAGGTCGGTGACGGCGGCGGCCAGTTGCTTGTAGTCATCGCTGTCGGCGCTGGTGATTTCCAGTTCGCCGGCGCCGGTGGCCATCAGGATGAAGGAGTCGTTGGTCGAGGTATCGCCATCGATGGTGATGCAGTTGAAGGAGTGATCGGCGGCATCCTTGACCAGCTGGTTCAGCAGCGCCTGCGGCAGCTTGGCGTCGAAGGCCAGGAAGCCCAGCATGGTGGCCATGTTGGGCTTGATCATGCCAGCCCCCTTGCTGATGCCGGTCATCACCACCTGCTTGCCGCCGATGGTCAGGGTGCGCGAGGCCGCCTTGGGCTGGGTGTCGGTGGTCATGATGGACTCGGCCGCGTTGAACCAGTTGTCGGCCTTCAGGTTACCGATGGCCTGCGGCAGGCCGGCAATGATGCGGTCCACCGGCAGCGGCTCCAGGATCACGCCGGTGGAAAACGGCAGGATCTGCCCGGCCCGCAGGCCCAGCTGCCCGGCCAGCGCGGCACACACGGCGTGGGCGCGCTGCAGGCCTTCCTCGCCGGTGCCGGCATTGGCATTGCCGGTATTGATGACCAACGCACGGATGGGCTGGGCGGCGGTGGCCTGTTCCAGGTTGGTCTTGCAGATCTGCACCGGTGCGGCACAGAAACGGTTCTTGGTGAACACGCCGGCCACGGTCGCGCCTTCGGCCAGCTTCATCACCAGCACATCCTTGCGGTTGGCCTTGCGCACGCCCGCTTCGGCATGGCCGAGTTCAATGCCGGCGACGGCTTTCAGGTCGGAAGAAACGGGAATCGGGGAATTGACGGCCATGGCGAGCTTTCAGCGTAAAAATCGGAACGCGTATTTTAAACACTTTCGGTCACCGGCTGATGACGCAGGAAGCCGGTTTCGATGATCTCGGCGCTCATCTTGGCCCATTGGGCATACTGGCCGTGGCCGGGATGGAACTTGTCGATGGCCATCTCGTGCGGCAAGGCCCATTGCAGCGAGCAATAGGCCAGGGCCGGATCCTCGGCGATCCAGGCACGCAGGGCCCGGTCCAGCCGGCGTGCGCATTGGCCCAGGTACCAGCGCAGCGGCTGGGGCGCGGCCGGCAGCGTGTGCAGTGGCGGCAGGCCCGTCAGGACGATGTGCTCGACCCCGGCCTGTTCCATCAGTTGGCCGCACAGGCGGCGCAGGTTGGCCACGTAGCTGCGTGGCGAGAGTTGCGAGGTGACATCATTGACACCCAGCGCCACCACCAGCACGCTGGCCGGGCCGATCTCGTGGCGCGCCAGCAGATCCAGCGCCTCCAGCGAATTCACGCCGCTCTTGGCCACCAGCTGCCAGCTGACCGGGCGGCCGCTGCGCATGGCCAGGTGACGCGCCAGCGGCTGCGCCAGGGCCTGCTCCTGGTGCTCCACGCCCACGCCGGCAGCCGAAGAGTCGCCCACGACCAGCAGGCGCAAGGGTTCTGCGCTGACCGGCTGGTCCGGCGTTTCCAGGCCGCTACGCGGGCCGGCCGCTTCCGGCAGGCGCAGTGCGGTCTTGCGCAACCACTTGCCCTGGGCCAGCAGCACGGGCCCGAGCAGGATCTTGGCGAGAATGGGCATGGCGAGGCAGTCCTCAGGGCAGCAGGTTCTTGACCACCACCAGCCAGGGCCGCTGGGCGATGGGCTGGGCACGGCCCTGGCCATCCACCGGGATCAGCGACTCCGACACCGAATTGAAGACATTGCCACCGATGGCACCGGCCCAGCCCTCATCGGCATGCACCTCCACCACCATGTCGCAATGGCCAGCCAGGCCGGGGCGGATATCGTCCAGCGTGGTGGCGTTGTTGTTGCCGCGCGGGGCGCAGATCAAGTCACCCGGCGCAATCGGCTCGGTCTCGGCCGGGCGCAGCACGAATTGCGGCGACGGTCGCGACTGGCGCTCCTTGAGGAAGCTCAGATAGTTGAAATGGGTTTCATTAGGCGCAAAGTCCTGCGGGGCCACATTGCCGCTGACCATCAACCAGGAGATGAAGGCCGCCGACCAGGCCTGCTGGCAATCGGCGCCGGTCAGGTTCTTGCCGACCGCGTGCCAGTATTCGCCCACGCGCTGCACGGCTTCACCCTCATCCTCCAGCAGACCCAGGCGCGGCGCACTGAAAGGATCGTGGCGCATGTCGATCTGCTGGTTACCGAAGAAATCCCATTCCGCCTTGGCCGCCGCCACCAGGGCCGCCCGCGTGGGCGCGGCGATGCTGATGGCCACGGCCGGCACAGCCGTATCGGTGACCGGCACCGACGGCGTGACCGGGGCATAGCCGACATTGTTGCTGTCGCGCCATTGCGGCAAGGGGCTGGACGCGCAGCCGGCCAGCAGCACGGCGCAGCACAAGCCGGACAGGCCGGCGCAACGCGAGAAGAGAGGGGATTTGGCGAAAGGCATCTTGTTGTTCTCCTTGACGGCGCTACGGACAAAGCTCAGGAAAGCGCCGGATCAACCATGATAAGCCAGGCCAGGGCCGCACCAGCAAAAAGGCCGTTCACCACGTTGATGGTGAACGGC
>JAFAMT010000129.1 GCA_019233085.1 Herbaspirillum sp. | reverse complement strand
GAATGTCCGCTGATCCCGGTGAAGTCGGGAAGCCCGGGCGGCACGATATTCCAGCCCATGAACAGCAGCTTGCTGACCACCACGATCATCATCGCCACGCCAAAGGCCAGCAGCCAGTGCAGCATCATGCGCCACCGGCCATTGAGCCCCAGCCACAGGGCCAGCACGCAGGCGCCCGGAACGGTGAAGGCGCTATCGCCGAAAAAACTGATGCCATGCCACCAGGTGGTGGGTAAGAAACTCAACATGCGTGCAAAACGGTCAATGGGGAGGGGGAGTGTCGTTGTTGTCGGTCGGGGAGGGCTGTCACTCGAAAACCGAAGCCCAAGAGAAGCTTGATTCCAAAACGCAAGCCAAGTTCATCAATTATCAGAGAAATCGCCCGTGTCGGCATGGGTGAAGACAAAACTTCATGTCTTCCTACAAGACTTGTCGTGCTTATCCGATTGACGGAACACCACTGTTTTTGCATTAGCACACTTAGTTTCTTTTGGCAACAAATATTTTTTGATTCAGTGTCAAAAATGATGCATGATGATTCCTGCTTTCTGTTGCGACGCACCAATGCCGACTCCGGAAATCACCACTGTTTGAGAAGATGAATTTAAGAAGAAAGGACAATGGAACGATGGCATGGCACAGACATGGCTGGTTAAATCGTCGCAGTAGCGCGCAACTCCTTGCTGTGCTTGCCTTGATGGCCAGCCACCAGGCCCGCGCGGACGACGAAGACCAGGTGCTCACGCCCTATGTCCAGTACTCGCTGCTGTATGACGACAATTTGCTGCGACTGCGAGATGCCGCCCAGGCCCAGGCCACGCTGGGCACCACGCAAATGTCGGATTATGTCCACTCCGCGGCCGGCGGGGTGCGTTTTGACAGGATGTTCAGCCGCCAGCATATCCGGCTCGATGCGCGGCTGACGCAGAACACCTTCGACAACTTCAGGCAGTTCAATAACGACCAGCGAGATCTGAATGCGTATTGGGGCTGGGCGTTGGGAGAGCATTTTTCGGGCGACCTGGGCTATGTGTATTCGCAAGGCTTGACGCCCTTCCAGAACCTGCGCGTGCTGGAAAAGAACATCCGTACCGCCCAGACGCGCTATGCCACGGCCGCCTGGCAGCTGCATCCGGACTGGACCGTGCGCGGGCAGTATTCGCGCTTCAGCCTGGGGTATGACTTGCCCTCCCTGCAGAACAACAGTTTTTCGCAGGACATCTACGAGATGGGGCTGGACTACACCGCGCGCAGCGGCAGTGTGGCCGGCCTGCAGGTCCGCCATACCCGGGGCAACTACCCGGAGCCGGCGCTGGTGAGCGGGGTGGAGATCAACAACTCCTTTACCCAGGATGAACTCAAGACCCGGATCTCCTGGCTCTACAGCGACAAGACCAAGTTCCAGTTCCTCGGCGGCTACGTGCGCCGGGAGCGCGTTACCGGTGGGGCAGCCAACTACAGCGGTTTCAATGCGCGCCTCATCACCGATTGGGAGGTCTCGGCCAAGACCGCCTTCTCGATGAACCTGTACCGCGAGATCGGCGGCGTGAGCGACATCGACGCCAACTATGCATTGACCGACGGCTTGAGCCTGGCCAGTCGCTGGCGCGCCACCGAGAAGATCCGCCTGGATGCCGCCATCGACTACCAGCGCCGCAACTACAACGGCGCGGCCGTGGTGACCGGCGTGACGCCGTCGGATCGCAAGGATACGTACAAGAAGTACAGCTTTGGCATCACCTACGCGCCACTGCGGTCGTGGTCGCTGATGGCCGCCATCTACCGCGAGGATTCGAGCTCCAACATCGCCGGTTATGGCTATGTCTCCAACGGAATTGCATTGACGACGCGCTATGAGTTCTGAGGCCCCCAAAATGAATGAGATCCGCGATACCTTGCCCCTGGTCAACGTCAAGCCCAACGTGATCGTCATGGTCTTCAAGCGCCTGCTGGAGCCGGCCATGATCGTGGCCTATCTATGGGTGCTGGTGCGATTGCATGGCCGGCCCTTCACGGGCGACTACTGGGTGCTGGCGATCATGAGCTTCTTCATCAGCTCCTACTTCTTCTCCGAACTGCACGAGCGCCGCCTGCGCCGCAATCCCAAGGGGCCGCGCCTGCTGGCGCCCATCGTCATCGACTGGCTGGCGGTGGTGGCGGTGCTGGGCGTGATCGGCTATGTCTGCGAGTTCTACCAGCAGTTGGCGCCAGGCGTGATCGCCGCCTGGATCATCGGCACTCCGGTGGGGCTGCTGGTGTCGCAATATGCCGCCTCGCGCGTCATGCGCGACCTGCACGTCAAGGGCGAGGTCAGCAAGGCCATCATCATCGGTGTCAATCCGGCCGCGCTCAAGCTGGCCGAACGCATGGAAAACTACCCGGCGCTGATGGTGCGCCTGATGGGTTTCTTCGATGACCGCGAGATCGGTCGTCAGCCCCAGGGAACCTTCACGCCGCTGATGGGCAAGATGGCCGACGTCGCCGCCTACGTGCGCAAGCACAACATCAACATGGTCTACATCAGCATGCCCATCTCGGCCCAGCCGCGAGTGCTGCAGATGATCGACGAGCTGCAGGACACCACGGCCTCGATCTACTTCGTGCCGGACATCTACGTCTTCAACCTGATCCAGGCGCGTTTCGACTACGTGGGCGGCATGGCCGTGATGGCCATCTGCGAGACGCCGTTTACGGGCATGAACAATTTCATCAAGCGCGTCAGCGATGTGCTGCTGGCCACCGTCATCCTGTTGATGCTGCTGCCGGTGCTGATGGTGATCGCCATCTGCGTCAAGGCGACTTCGCCCGGCCCGGTGATCTTCAAGCAGCGCCGCTATGGCCTGGATGGCGAAGAGATCGTGGTCTACAAGTTCCGCTCCATGACCGTGCTGGAAGATGGCGCCAACGTGCAGCAGGCCACCAAGGGCGATGCACGCCTGACCAAGATCGGCGGCTTCCTGCGCAAGTCCTCGCTGGACGAACTGCCGCAGTTCGTCAACGTGCTGCAGGGACGCATGAGCATCGTCGGCCCGCGGCCGCACGCGGTGGCCCACAACGAGCTGTACCGCAAGCAGATCAAGGGCTACATGCTGCGTCACAAGGTCAAGCCCGGCATCACCGGCTGGGCCCAGGTCAACGGCTTGCGCGGCGAGACCGAGACGCTGGACAAGATGAAGGCACGCATCGAGTTCGACCTGGAATACCTGCGCCGCTGGTCGCTCAGCTTCGACCTCTGGATCATCGTGCAGACCGTGAGCCTGGTCCTGAAGCGGGAGAACGCTTATTGAGCGCTTGCCCGGCAGCCGTCATCAACCCGTCCACCCCACACTCGCAAGCCCATCAGGATGTACCAGAACATGACAAGAGCAGACCGACCCTCACTCACCCCGACGACCCTGCGCCGTCTCAGGACCGGCGCAGCCCTGCTGGTGCTGGGGGTGCTGGCGGCCTGCGGCAGGCAGGCCCAGGTGTCCTCCGGCCAGGCCCTGGCCAGCGTGGATGGCCAGGAGATCACCATCCACCAGCTCAATGCCGAACTGGGCAAGGGCGCTGCGCGCGAGGCCAGCAAGCAGACGCTCGATGGCCTGGTGGCGCGCCAGCTGCTGGTCAACGCCGCCCGCAAGGAAAAGCTCGACAGCAACCCCACCGTACTGGCCGATATGGAACGTGCACGCGACCTGGTGCTGGCGCAGAGCTACGTGCAGATGAAGCTGGCCAGGCCCAGCCGGCCCACCCAGCAGGATCTCGATGCCTTCTATGACCAGCATCCGGACTGGTTCGCCCAGCGCCAGCAGTTCGAGTTTGCCGAGCTGGTCATCGACAAGGCCAGCGTCAACGAAGAGCTCAACAAGATGATGGCCGGCGCGCGTCCGCTGGAGGACGTGGCGGCCTGGCTGCAGAAGCAGCACATTCCCTTTACCCGCCTGCAGGTCACCAAGTCGTCGATGGACTTGCCGGCCCCGATGCTGGAAGGCGTCAAGAAGATGGAGAAGGGCCAGCTCTTCATCGTCAACGAAGGCAATGTCGCCATCCTCGCCGCGCTGGCCGATGTCAGGAATGCGCCGCTTTCGCGGGCGGCAGCGACCCAGCAGATCGAGCAGCTGCTGTTCAGCCAGCGCCAGGGCGAGATCACCGAGCAGGCTGTGGCGCGGATGAGGTCCGACGCCAGGATCGTCTACTTCGACTCGGCCAAGACGCTCAAGGACAGCAATGCCACCCCCGTGGCCGATGCCGCGACCGACCGCGACGCTGCTTCGGCGCGTGGCACGGTGCTCAAGTGAGTCGGCAGGTGATGGCCCCCATCATGTGCAGCAAAGGAAATTCGAAACAGGCCGAACAGGCATAACTCCGGAGTCAAAACAATCATGAGAAAAATTTTGCTATTGCTTGCAGGTTTGCTGATCGCTACGCTGGCCTTCACCGGCAGCGCCCGCGCCGACGATATTCCGCTGGGGCCGGGTGACGTGATCCGTATCAACGTCTACGGCAGCCAGGACCTGACCCTGGAAACCCGCATCAGCGAAGCCGGCCTGATCAGCTATCCGCTCATCGGCGAGGTCAAGGTCGGCGGCTTGCCCACGTCCCAGGCCGAACGCAAGATCGCCGGCCTGCTCAAGCAGGGCGGCTACCTGGTCAATCCGCAGGTCAACATCCTGGTGACGGCACCGGCCAGCCAGATGATCTCGGTGCTGGGCCAGGTCTACAAGCCCGGCCGTTATCCGCTCGATGGCAAGCGCAACGTGGCCGACGTGATCGCGCTGGCCGGCGGGGTCAATCCCGACGGCGGCGACACCATCACCATCGTCCATACCGAGAACGGCAAGGTCAGCCGCACCCTGGTCGACATCTACGCCATCACCCACAACGGCGACACCACCGAGCTGCCCTCGGTGGGGCCCAATGACGTGGTCTATGTGGAACGCTACCTGCGCTTTTACATCTACGGCGAAGTGCAGCGTCCCGGCGCCTACAAGCTGGAACGCGGTACCACCGTGCTGCAGGCGCTCACGCTGGGCGGTGGCCTGACCCCGCGCGGCACCGAGCGCGGCCTCAAGGTCAAGCGCCGCGATGCCAATGGCGAGCTGCAGGAGTTGAGCGTGAAGAAGGACGATCCGGTGCAGGCCGACGACATCGTCTACGTCAAGGAAAGCTGGTTCTGACCGGGCGCAAGCGTCCACTACAGAGCTATCCGGTCAACCTTTTTCGGCAGCATTTGCCAGGAGTATTCCCATGAACCTATCCCAGTTCCTGTTGATCTTGCGGGCCCATCTCAGGGTCATCCTGCTGATCTTCGGCGTCACCGTGGCCGCGGCCCTGGTGGTGAGCCTGGTGGCCACCCAGAAATACAAGGCCACCTCCTCGGTGGTGCTGAACTACAAGGCTACCGATCCCGTGACCGGCCTGATGGTGACGGCCCAGGCCCTGCCGGGCTACATGCCGACCCAGGTGGACATCATCAACAGCCGCAGCACGGCGCTGGCAGTGGTCGACAACCTCAAGCTGGCCCAAGATCCGAAAGTCAAGGAGAGTTATGCCAACAGCGACAGCCCGCTCGATATCCGCAACTGGCTGGCCGGCATCCTGCTCAACGATCTCGATGCCCAGGCCTCGCGTGACAGCAGCGTGATCGACATCACCTACAAGGGCCGCGACCCGCAAGTGGTCGCCACCATGGCCAATGCCTTCGCCGAGGCCTACCAGCAGGTCAGCATGCAGCTGAAACTCGATCCCACCCGCAAGGCCTCGGCCTACTTCAACGACCAGATCAAGGTGCTGCGCGACAATTACGAGCAGGCCCAGGCCAAGCTCTCCAAGTACCAGCAGGAGCACGGCATCACCAACCTGGATAACCGCGTGGACGTGGAAAACAACCGCTTGAATGACCTCTCCACCCAGCTGGTCGCGGCCCAGGGTGCGGTGGCCGAGGCGCAATCGCGACGCCAGGCCGCCGGCAGCGCCAGCAGTTCGCCAGACGTCAATGCCAATCCGCTGGTGCAGAACCTCAAGGCCAACCTGGCCGCCTCCGAGGCCCGTTTCGAACAGGCCGCCAAGCGCCTGGGCAGCAACCACCCGGACTATCTGAATGCCAAGGCCGAGGTCGATGGACTACGCGCGCAATTGAACGCGGCCATCTCGGCCACTTCGGCCAGCGTGGCCACCAATGCCAGCATCCTGCAAAAGCGCGAAGCCGAGATCCGTGCCGATTTCAATGCCCAGAAGCAGAAGGTGCTGGAACTCAATCGCACCCGCGATGAACTGGCCGTGCTCTCGCGCGACCTGGACAGTGCTCAGCGCGCCTATGAGCTGACCGCCCAGCGCTTCATGCAGACCAATCTGGAAGGGCAGTCCAACCAGTCCGATATCTCCATCCTGGCCACCGCCATGCCGCCGACTTCGCCCTCCAGCCCGCGTCTGCTGCTCAACCTGGCACTGGCCACGTTCGTGGGGCTGGTGCTTGGCGTGATGGCGGCCCTGGGCCTGGAACTGCTCAATCGTCGCGTGCGCTCCGAAGCCGACCTGGTCGAAGGCCTGGGCTTGCCGGTGCTGGGCAGCATTACCCGCCCGAATGCGCAGAAGGGCCGTGACCGGCGCCTGGGCTTCGGCCGCGGCCCCGGCTCGGCACCGGCATGAGCACGCTTGCCGCGGGGCCCGACAGCCAGGCCGTTTCATCACGTCAAGAACATGCAAAGGTCAATCACATGGATACCGCTACCCTGATCAACAGCAAGGAACAAGATGCCTTGCCCAACCGTTCCATCGGCGCGATCTTGATCGACGTCGGCAAGCTCACCCCGGAGAAGGCCGAACGCATCCTGCGCCTGCAGCGCGAGCGTGGCATGCGCTTTGGCGACGCCGCCATCCAGCTGGGCCTGTTGACCCAGGCCGATATCGACCAGGCCCTGTCACGCCAGTTCGACTATCCCTACCTGATGAAGGGCGAGAGCCGCGTCAGCGAGACCGTGGTGGCGGCCTACAATCCCTTCAGCGCGCAAGTGGAAACCCTGCGCGCGCTGCGCAGCCAGCTGATGCTGCGCTGGTTCGACGCCGATCTCGGCCACAAGGCGCTGGCCATCACCAGCCCGGGACGCGGCGAGGGCCGCAGCTTTCTGGCGGCCAACCTGGCCGTGGTGTTCTCGCAGCTGGGCGAGCGCACCTTGTTGATCGATGCCGACATGCGCCATCCGCGCCAGCACGAACTGTTCGGCCTGGACAATCGCAACGGCCTGTCGGCCGTGATCGCCGGCCGTGCCGGTGCGGCCGAGGCGATCCAGCGCATTCCTGCGCTCATCGACCTGTCGGTCATGTCCTCCGGCCCGACACCGCCCAATCCGCAGGAGCTGCTGGGACGTTCTCCGTTCGCGCAACTGCTGCAGGAGCTGGCCCCCAGCTACGACGTGATCCTCATCGATACCCCTGCCGGCAGCGACTGTGCCGATGCCCAGATGGTGGCGGGGCGCACCGGCGCGGCCCTGATGGTGGTGCGCAAGAACGTGAGCCACATCGCCGCCGTGCGCAGCCTCACCGATAGCCTGGCCGATGCCCGCGTGATGGTGGTGGGCAGCGTCCTCAACGAGTTCTGAGCGCCATCCGCCCGGGCCGACCATGAGCATCGAACAGAGCACCTACCCGTTGCAGCAGCGCCATGTGCATTGGATGCCTTGGCTGCTGGTGGCACTGGGCCTGGCCGCCATGTACCTGCCCAGCTTCATCGACCTGCTGCAGGGTGTATGGGGCAGCGAACGCAATGCCCACGGGCCCATCGTGCTGATGGTGGCGTGCTGCTATCTGGGCGTGCGCGTGCGGCAGCTGCGTATGGAAGGCCTGATCGAGCGTCGTCCCGCGCCCCTGGCCGGCACCCTGGTGCTGCTGTTGGCGTTGACCTGCTTCGCCCTGGGACGGGCACAGACCGTGCTGTTCATGGAAGCCGGCTCGCTGATCCCGCTGCTGGTGGGCATCGTGTTGCTGGTTTACGGCGTGCGCACCTGCCGCCGCCTGTGGTTCGCGTTCTTCTTCATGCTCTTCATGGTGCCGCTGCCGGCTTCGGTGGTGGACCTGCTCACGCAGCCGCTGAAGATCGGCGTCTCCCATGCGGCCGAGTATCTGTTGCACCTGATGGATTATCCGGTGGCGCGCAGCGGCGTGATCATCACCATCGGTCCCTACCAGCTGCTGGTGGCCGACGCCTGCGCGGGCCTCAATTCGCTGTTCACGCTGGAGGCGCTGGGCCTGCTCTACATGAACCTGGTGCGGCATCCCTCGTGGTTGCGCAACAGCCTCCTGGCGCTGTTGATCGTACCGGTCTCCTTCACCGCCAATACGGTGCGGGTGGTGGTGCTGGCGCTGATCACCTACTACCTCGGCGACGCCGCCGGGCAGGGCTTCCTGCATGGATTTGCCGGCATGCTGCTGTTCTTCGTGGCGCTGGGCCTGATCATCGGCCTGGACAGCCTGCTGCGCTGGATCGCCGTGCGTCATGCGAGGTGGCGCGGCCTGGCCGTGCCGGCAAGCTCGGCACCAGCGCGCAAGCGGGTACCGGTTCCGTTGCGTGAAGACCGTCTGCTTGCCCTGCGCCTGCCCCTGGCCGCATTGCTGATGGCCGGCATGCTGGTATCGGTGGCCACGGCCCATGCGCTGGCGCCACATGAGCAGACCGTGGTCAAGACTGCGCCGTTCTCCACCTTCGTACCTGAGCGTTTCGGCGACTGGCGGGCCGTGCCATCGCCTTACCTGCAGATCAGCACCGCCCTGCAGGAGGGCACCGGTCGCGGTGCCGAGCAAGCCTATGACGATGAACTGGCGCGTACCTATGTCAACAGTCGCGGCGAGCAGGTGATGCTGGCGCTGGCCTACGCCCATGAGCAGATGCAGGACGTGAAGATCCACCCGCCCGAGGTCTGCTACGTGGCCCAGGGCTTCACGCTGGCCGATCGCCAGCCGCTCACGCTGCGCGCGGCCGATGGCAGCACCGTGCCGGGCCGCCGCTTCCTGGCGCGCAATGGCGAGCGCCTGGAGCCGGTCAGCTACTGGGTACGCATCGGTGATGCCATGCCGGTGGGCGGCCTGGCCGCACGCGCGACGATCTTCCGCCAGGGCATGCAGGGCCGTGTTGCCGACGGCATCCTGGTACGCGCCTCCAGCCTGGTCACCGACCGCGCCGAAGCGGGCGCGGCCTATGAACTGCAGCAACGCTTCCTGCAAGACCTGGAAGCGACGCTGCGCAAGAGCAAGCCGGGCCTGCTGGTGCCGGCCTGAGTCCTGATTTTTTCCTGGCCCCATGCATAGGACTTGAGCATGAAACGATATTCCCTCGATTCCAGCCAATGGCTTTTGTTGGGCGCCGCTGTCTTCATCGCCATTTTGGTGGGCATGGCGCTGCCGGTGGCTGCGGCCTTGCTGGGCGACAGCATGGGACGCCTGATGGCCTTGCCGGCCCTGTTCGTGCTGGGCGCGCTGTTCATCTTCAACCGGCGTCTGTTGCTGCTGATGATCTTCCTGTTCCGTGCCTCGGGCGACATCGTGCTGGAGTCCACCCGGGTGGGTAGCGGCGGGGCCGTGTCGCTGGGCCTGGGGGCGGCCATCAATGCGCTCATCATCCTGATCGCCTTTCTCTTCGTGGTCGAGAAGCCCAAGCAATTGCCGCGCTGGCTGGCCGCACCCTGGCTGGTCTTGCTGGCCGTGGCGGCCGCTGGCGTGCTGATCTCGCCGGACCGTGGCGCGGCCATCAAGATCGTGCTTTCGCTGTTCTCCTACTTTGCCGTGTTCGTCTGCGCCTTCTATGTGGCGCGCACGCCCGAGGATTTCCGCAGCATGGTCAAGATCATGATTGCCTCCTCCATCGTGCCGGCCCTCTATGGCGTGGTCAGCGTGGGGCTGTATGCCCGCGGCGGGCTGGCCAACTTCCGTCTGCAAAGTACCTTCGGCCATCCCAACATCCTGGCCTTCTACCTGACGCTGGTGATCTCGCTGGGGTTGTACGTGCTCAAGAGCAGTGCCTTCAAGATCGGCCAGCTCAGCCGCGTCGTGTTCATGGGCTACCTGCTGGGCCTGTTCGGCCTGCTGCTGCTCACGCAGACGCGCAGTGCCTGGATTGCCTGCTTCATGCTGTTCCTGCTCTACGGCGTGATGTTCGAACGGCGTTACCTGATCTACCTGGCGATCCTGCCGCTCTTGGCCATGCTGGTGCCCAGCGTGCAGGAGCGTCTCATGCAGCTCGACAGCGGCAATACGGTGCAGACCTACGCCAAGCTCAATTCGTTTGCCTGGCGTGTCTACCTGTGGGAGTCCGGCCTGAAGTGGATGTCGCCCACGCACTACCTGACCGGCTATGGCGTGGAGTCCTTCCCTTACTACTCGCAGGTGTTCTTCCCGCTGGCCGGCAAGACCAAGTGGGGCGCGCACAGCGTGTTCGTGCAATGGTTCTTCGATACCGGCCTGATCGGCATGCTGGCCTACCTGAGCATCTTCTACATGGTGCTGCGCAAGCTGATGAAGCTCTACCAGCTCGACCGCCTGGGCGCGGCCATCCTGATCTGCACGCTGGTGGAATACCTGGTGGTGTCGGCCTCCGACAACCTGCTGTCCTACCTGGCCTTCAACTGGTATTTCTGGCTGCTGCTGGGCATGGGTTGCTCGGTCTACATCAACAGCGAGGCCTATCAGCAGGAACTGGCGCAGCGCAAGACGCGCCGCTGGCATCGCGCCACCATGCCCGAGCTGCGCCAGCCCGATACCGTCTGACCCCAACCTGAGCACGATTGCCCATGCCCATGCCTACACCCATCGCCTATTTCGTCAACCAGTATCCCAAGGTCAGCCACAGCTTCATCCGCCGCGAGATCGCGGCGGTGGAAGCGCAGGGCTTCGAGGTGCTGCGCATCGCCTTGCGTGGCTGGGACGCCGAGGTGGTCGACGAGGAGGACCGCGCCGAGCGCAGCCGCACCCGCTACCTGTTGCGGCAGGGACTGGGCGGCCTGATGGCACCCTTGCTGCGCCAGTTGACAGCCCGCCCCGGGCACTTCTGGTCGGCCCTGAAACTGGCCGTGCGCATGGCCGCACGCGGCGAGCGCGCCTTGCCGTATCACCTGGTCTACCTGGCCGAGGCGGCCCAGGTGGTGGAGTGGTGCGCGGCGGCCGGCGTGAGTCATATCCATGCCCATTTCGGCACCAACTCGGCCGAGATCGTGATGCTGGCCCAGTGCCTGGGTGGGCCCAGCTACAGCTTCACGGTGCATGGCCCGGAAGAATTCGACAAGCCCATCGCCCTGGGCCTGGATGAGAAGATCCGCCGCTCCGCCTTCACCGTTGCCATTACCTCGTTCTGCCGCAGCCAGCTGTATCGCTGGGTGGAGCAGGGCACCTGGGACAAGATCGCCATCGTTCATTGCGGCCTGGAACGTGGCTTCTACGCCGGCGCCCCGACGCTGCCGGCGCTGGCGCCACGGCTGGTGTGCATCGGCCGTCTGTGCGAACAGAAGGGCCAGCTCCTGCTGGTGGAAGCGGCGGCGCAATTGCAGCGGCAGGGCATCGTCTTCGAGCTGGTGCTGGCTGGCGATGGCGAGATGCGGCCGCAGATCGAAGAACGCATTGCCCATCACGGCCTGCAGCAGCAGGTGCGCATCACCGGCTGGATCAGCAGCCAGCAGGTGCGCGAGGAGCTGCTGGCCGCGCGCGCCATGGTCTTGCCCAGCTTTGCCGAGGGCTTGCCGGTGGTGATCATGGAAGCCATGGCCCTGCGCCGTCCGGTGCTCACCACCTACATTGCCGGCATCCCGGAACTGGTGATCCATGGCGAGAATGGCTGGCTGT